>JAHCBA010000021.1 GCA_019634625.1 Verrucomicrobiia bacterium | reverse complement strand
CTCAAATGTGCCTCATGAAGGCCTGAATTGGAGGTGGTTAGGTGGGAGCGGAAGGCCACGGTACCCGGGTCGCAGGCGGGGACGCGGGTTCGGATCAGAGGGTCCAGAAATGCTGGAGGAGAGGGTGGGCGGCAGTGCGAACAGACTGATGCAGGGCCTGGGTGACGTACTCCTTGGCCATGGCGACGGCGTGGTCGAGGGAGCAGCCGAGAGCGAGGTATCCGGTGATGGCGGCAGAGTAGGTGCAGCCGGTTCCGTGACTGGACACATGCTGAACCCGGGGCGCTGAGAGGAGCCATTCCTCGCGGCCATCCCAGAGAACATCCACGGCCTCGGGACCGGGGAGGTGACCGCCCTTGATGAGGGCCGCACAGCCGTAACGTTCATGGATGATCCGGGCGGCGCGCCGCAAGTCTTCAGGCTCATGGACGGTGAGGCCGGCGAGGATCGGGACTTCGTCGAGATTGGGGGTGACGACCGTGGCGAGGGGGAGCAGGCGCTTGCGGAGGGCGGCGATGGCGGCCGGTCGGAGGAGGCGGGCACCGCTGGTGGCAACCATGACGGGATCAACGACGAGGGAGGGGGGGGTGCGGCCGGTGAAGAACCCGGCGACCGCCTCGACGAGCGCCCGGGAGTAGAGCATGCCGGTCTTGATGGCGGCGGGGGGCAGTTCCTCGAAGACAGCCTCGAGCTGGCGGCGGAGCAGTTCGGGGGTGGCGGCCTGAATGGCCAGGACGCGGCGGGGGTTCTGGGCGGTGAGGCAGGTGATGGCCGAGGTGCCGTGAACACCGAGGGAGGCGAAGGTCTTGAGGTCGGCCTGGATGCCGGCTCCGCCGCCACTGTCGGAGCCGGCGATCGTGAGGGCGCAGGGAACGGCGGAGGAACGTCGCACGCGGCCGAGGCTGCCATCTCGGCCTGGCGCAGGAAATGGCCTTTGTCCGGGGGGCAGCCTGTCCTAGCGTGCGGATCGTGTGTCTGTGGTGTCACCCTTGGCGAAGCCGGGCTGTCGCGGCGGCGGTCTGGATGGGGATGATCGGTGCGGGATGGGGCGACTGGCCGGCGTGGCGGGGACCTTCGGGGGACGGGCGGAGTCTGGAGACGGAGGCGCCGCTGCGCTGGAGCCGGACCGAGAACGTGCGCTGGCGCGTGGCGCTGCCGGGTCCGGGAAACTCCACGCCGGCGGTTTGGGGGGACACAGTCTTTCTGACGCAGGGCGCCGGGACGACGCGGGTGGTGACGGCGCTGGACCGGCGCAACGGGCGGGTTCGATGGAATCTGGGGGTGCCCGGGGTGGCCCGGGAGCGGACGCAGCGGAGCAATCCGGCGGGGTCGTCGTCGCCGGTCACCGACGGGGAACGGGTGGTGGCGTGGTTTGGGAGTGCGGGATTGGTGGCGGTGGACATGGAGGGGCGGGGTCTGTGGCGCCTGGACCTGGGGCGGCAGGAGCATCGTTTCGGGTACGGATCGTCGCCGGTGATGGACGATCGGCGGGTGTATTTGAATTTCGGGCCGGGGAGCCGGGAGTTCGTGGTGGCGGTGGACAAGCGGACGGGGCGGGAGGTGTGGCGCGTGGAGGGGCCGGTGCCCGGGGCGGACGACACGTACGGGACATGGAGCACGCCGTTGCTGGCGGAGGTGGAGGGGCGCTGGCAGTTGCTGGTGGCGCTGCGGGACCATGTGGCCGGGCTGAATCCGGACAGCGGGCACACGATCTGGCAGGCGCGGGGCCTGGGGCTGCAGGCGAAGGCCTCGCCGGTCGCGGGCGGAGGTGTCGTGGTGGTGGCGGGGGATTTGCGCGGGGCGGAACTGGCGATCCGGCTGGGGGGGCGTGGGGACGTGACGGATACGCACCGGGTGTGGCGGGAATCGCCGGCCCGCAGCCGGATCGGCACCGGGGTGATCCATGAGGGGCATCTGTACGGGGCCCGGGCGAACGGGATCCTCGACTGTCTGGACCTCGAGACAGGCGAGCCGGTGTGGTCGGAGCGGATGCCCGGGGCGGGGGCGAACGGGGCGATCTGGTCGTCGCCGATGCTGGTCGGGGACCGGATCTACGTGGTGAACCAGGGCGGGGACACGGTGGTGATTCGGGCGTCTCCGCGGTTCGAGGTGCTGGCGGTCAACGCCCTGGACGAGGTGGTCAATGCGTCCCCCGCTGTATCACGGGGGGAGTTGTTCATCCGGACGTGGCAGGCGTTGTGGTGTCTTGGGGGGACGGACGGGCCCACCACAGGCCCAGGAACGTCAGGGTCCCGTTGAGGAGGAGAAGTTCGTTGCCGAGGCGGTAGCCGGTCCAGACGGGGAGCTGGGCGTCCAGGAGGGCGCAGAGGGCGGGGGCGGCGATGGCGATGGGGGGGATCCAGGCGGCCCGGACCGGGTGACGGGTGAGGAGGGCGAAGGCGAACAGGCCGAGGAGGGGGCCGTAGGTGTAGCCGGCGAGTTTGAGGACGAGGGCGATGACGGCGGTGCTGGCGCGGGCTTCGAAGGCCATGATGGCGAGCCAGAGAAGGATCGCGAAGACCCAGTGGTACCGATGGCGCCAGCGGGTGCGGGTTTCCTCGGAGAGATCCGGGCGCCGTTCCATGCCGAGGACATCGATGCAGAACGAGGTGGTGAGGGTGGTGAGGACGGAATCGGCGCTGGAGAAGGTGGCGGCGGTGAGGCCGAGGAGGAAGACGATGGCGGCGAAGCCGCCGAGGTGTTCGATGGCGAGGGTGGGGAAGAGGAGGTCGGTGCGACCGGGGATGGCGAGGCCGCGGACTTCGGCAAAGCGGTAGAGGAGGACGCCGAGGGTGAGGAAGAGGACGGTGACGAGGACGACGATGACGGCGAACCAGTGGAGATTGCGCTGGGCCTCGGGGAGGGACCGGCAACTGAGGTTCTTCTGCATCATGTTCTGGTCGAGGCCGGTCATGCAGACGGCGATGAAGGCGCCGCCGACGAACTCCTTCCAGAAGTTGGTGGCCGGGGCCCATTCCCAGAAGAAGACGCGGCTGTGGGGGCTTTCGCGGACGGCGTGAAAGAGGTCGAGGGGGCCGAGGCCGAGTTCGCGGGCGATGGCATAGACCGAACCGACGAGGCCGAGGAGGAGGAAGGCGGACTGGAAGGTATCGGTCCAGACGAGGGTTTTGATGCCGCCGCGGTAGGTGTAGAGGAGGATGAGGGCGATGATGCCGGTGACGGTGAGCCAGAACGGGACGCCCCATCCGCCGAAGACGAAGCGCTGGGCGACGCCGGCGGCGAGGTAGAGGCGGGCGGCGGCGCCGAGGAGGCGGGAGAGGAGAAAGAAGGCCGAGCCGGTGCGCTGGGCGGTGATGCCGAGGCGATGTTCGAGGAAGGTGTAGATCGAGGTGAGCTGGAGCCGGTAGTACACGGGGAGCAGGACATGGGCGATGACCACGTAGCCCAGCGCGTACCCGAGGACCACCTGGAGATAGGAGAAGGCCGTTTCGCCCACGCGGCCGGGGACGGAGATGAAGGTGACGCCGGAGAGGGAATCGCCGAGGAGTCCGAAGGCCACCACGTACCAGGGGGAGGCGCGGTTGCCGAGGAAGTAGGCGGCGTTTCCGGCATGCCGGGAAGTGACCCAGGCGATGGCCAGCAGGGCGAGGAAGTAGGCGCCGATGCAGGCGACGATCAGCGTGGGGGAGAGCATCGGCCGGGGCGGAGCGCTATTCGAGGCGGAGCAGGTGGCGGAGGGTGTCCAAATGGCGGGGCACGGCGACGAAGGGATCTTCGGCGGACTCGTATTCGAGGGCGACCCAGCCCTGGTAGCCGGCGTCGGCGAGAATGCGGGCCACACGGGGGCCATCCACCGGTTCGGGTCGGGCTCCGCGGCGTCGGATCTCGACCTTCCACTGGACGTTCACGGCGTAGGGGGCGCAGCGGGCGAGGTCGGCGTAGGGGTCGGGCGTGTGGAAGTTGCCGGTATCGAGGTTGATGCCGACCCAGGGGCTGCGGACGGCCCGGACAATGTCGAGGAGATCGCCGGCTTCGGCGACGATGCCGCCGTGGTTCTCGATGCCAAGGAAGACACCGGCCCGGGCGGCGGATTCGGCGCAGTCCTCGAGTGCCTCGATGCAGCGGCGTCTGGCTTCGGCCGGTTCGGATCCCCCGGCATTGCCGGCGAAGACGCGGAGGTGGGGGGCGCCGAGGACGCGGGCGTGTTCGATCCACTGTTTCACGTGGGCGATTTCGCGGTCGCGACGGGGTCCAGGCGGCGGGGTGAAGGTGTTGCCGACGGCGGTGCCGCTGAGGCTCACGCCGCGGAGGAAGGCGTGGCGTCGGAGTTCGAGGAGGAAGGATTCGCGGACCTCGCGGGGGAAATAGTACGCGGTCAGCTCCGCGCCGTCGCAGTGGTGGGCGGCGCAGAAATCGAGGAAATCGGTCAGGCTGAGGAGGCGGGTTCCCGGGGCGGGGGCGGGGGCGCCTTCGGGGCGGTCCTGGAAGAAGTCGCGAAACGAGTAGGCTGCCAGGGCGAGGCGGAGGCGGGGCGGGCCGTGGCGGACGAACGGTTGGGCGGCCCGGACGGCCGGGGCGAGGGCGAGCGCCGAGGCGAGGCTCAGGAACGAACGGCGGGAAAAGGTCGTCGTGGAGGCCACGCGCGCATCCTGACGGAGGGGCTCCGGGTTGCCACGCCGAAAGCGGTTGGGAAGCGGTTGGGAAGCGGCTTGCGCGGCGGGGGCGGGGGCGGGCTTACTGGGCGGGTCCGTTTCCATTGCGAACCCGACCCATGAGTTTCGTTCCTGTCACTGTTGTTGCCCGCATCCAGGCCCAGGCCGGGCGGGAATCCGAACTGCGCGAAATCCTGTCCGCGCTGCTGGCTCCGACCCGGGGGGAGGAGGGATGTCTGAACTACGATCTTCACCAGGCGGCGGAGGATCCGACGGTCTTCCTGTTCCATGAGAACTGGCGGAGCCGGGAGGATCTGGACCGGCACCTGGGCAGCGCGCACGTGACGGAGGCGCTGGGACGGGCCGCGCCGCTGGTGGCGGGGGCGCCGGAGATCGGGTTGTACAGCCGGGTTGGTTGAGGGGGTGGCCATGGGCGCCTTGAACGTGGCGGTGGTGGGGTGCGGCGGGATCACGCTGCAGAATCATCTTCCCGGTCTGGCGTTGTGTCCGGAGGTGCGCGTGCGGGCGGTGTGCGATGCGGACCCGGCGACGCGGGAGCGGGCGCGGAGTGCGACGGGGGCGGGGGTGGCGACGGGCGACTACCGGGAGGTGGTGACCCGGGACGACATTCATGCGGTGATCATCGCCACGCCGAACGTGACGCATCATCCGATCGCGATGGCGGCGATCGAACACGGGAAACATGTCCTGTGTGAGAAGCCGCTGGCGATGAACCGGGCGGATGCCGAGGCGCTGGCGGCGGCGGCGGACCGGGCGGGGGTGAGGCATCTGACGGCCTTCACCTACCGGTTTGTGCCGGCGATGCGGTATCTGCATCACCTCGTGCGATCGGGGGATCTGGGGGAGCCGCGGCACTATCGTTCATGCCGGTTGCAGGATTGGGGCACGCGCGACCTGGGGTGGCGGCAGCGGAAGGCGCTGGCGGGGACGGGGGAGCTGGGGGACATGTTGAGCCACCGCATTGATTTTGCGCATCACCTGGTGGGACCGATGCGGCGTCTGGTGGCGGATCTGCGGAACCTGACCCCGGTACGGGACGGGCAGCCCAACGACACGGACGACTGGGTGGCGATTCTCGCGGCGTTTGCGGGCGGGGCGACCGGGGTGCTGGAGAGTTCGAAGCTGGCGAGCGGACGCAACGAGAGCTGGCGGAGTCTGGACTACGTCGAGATCAACGGCAGCGAGGCGACCTTCGAATTCACCACGGGTCGATGGAACGAGCTTCTGCATGGGCGTCGGGGCGGCCCCGGGCTGGAACCGCTGGCGGTCCCGAGGGAGTTCTGGACCTGGCCTGGTTCGCCACGGGATCCGGGTGTGGGCGATCCGCTGGTGACCTTCCGGTACGACCAGGCGGTCGAGTTCATCCAGGCGATCCGCGAGGAGCGGTCGTGCGCGGTGACCTTTCACGACGGGGCCCGGGCGCAGGCGGTGATGGACGCGGCGCTGGCGTCGGCGCGGGACGGGGCCTGGGTGACGTTGTAGGCGGGTGCGGGGCGGCGTGCGGTGGTGCGCGGGTTTGATCCGGGGCGGGAGGGCTGACAGGCTCGGGGCGTTGGCAGCCCGGAAGCGGTGAGGCATTCCTGGCGTCCTGATCACGAGATGAAACGATCCCTTCGTCGGGAGGCAGGCGCGGGCGACACCGGGCCGGAGGGGACGACTGCGGCGGCGGGTTCGGGCGGGGTGGCGGGGGGGGATGCGGTTTTCCGGGATTTTGTGGCCGGCAGTCCGGAGGCGATTTTCGTGATGGATGCGGGGGCGGGGCGGTTTGTGGAGGCGAACGGCGCGGCGGCGAGGCTGATGGGCTGCGCATCACGGGAGCGGCTGGTGGGGAGTCATCCTGTGGACTGGTCCCCTGAGCGGCAACCGGACGGACGGGACTCGGGGGAGGCGGTGGCGGGCTGGTTGGGGACGGCGGTGGGCGGCGGCGGGTCGCGATTCGAGTGGCTGGCGAGGCGGGCGACGGGGGAGTTGCTGCCTCTGGAGGTGACGGTGACGCCGGTGGGGATGGGGGGGAGGGCGGTGCTGGTGCTGGTGGCGCGGGACATCAGCGAACGGAAGCGGGCTGAGCACGCGTTGCGGGACAGCCAGTCGGTGCTGGCGTCGATCGCCGACAACATTTCGGAGGCGATGTACCGGAGCGACGCGGAGCATCGGTTGATCATCGTCAACCGGGCGTTTCTGGAACTGTTCGGGTACGACGCGATGGATGCGCTGGGGGGGCAGCCCATCGCGGCGTTGCATGCGGAGGAGGCGGTGTGGAGGGAGTTGATCGAGCAACTGGAGCGGGAGGGGGCGTACGGTCAGAAGGAGGTGGAGTTTGTGCGGAAGGGCGGGGGGCATTTCTGGGGGCTGGCGAGTGCGCGGGTGGTGCGGGAACCGCGGACGGGGGCGGTGGCGTACCATGTCGGAGCGATCACGGACATCACCGAGCGGCGACGGGCGGCGGCGGAGATCCGGCGGTTGTATGCGACGCTGGAGCGGCGGATTGCGGAGCGGACGGCGGAGCTGAGTACAAGCGAGGCGAGTTTGCGGGCCCTGGTGGATCATGCGCCGGAGGCGATCGTGGTGTACGACGCCGAGCTGGGACATTTCGTGCATGGGAACGAGAACGCATTGCGACTGTACGGGGTGACGCGGGAGGTATTCGCGACGCTGGGCCCGCTGGATGTGAGCCCGGCGCACCAGCCGGACGGGAGTCTGTCCGAGGAGGCGGCGCGGGAGCGGATGGAAGAGACGCTGGCCGGTGGGGCGCCGGTGTTCGAGTGGACGCACCGGCACACGAGCGGGCGGCTGATTCCGTGCGAGGTGCGTTTGATCCGGCTGCCGGCGGAGGGGCGGCGGTTGTTAAGGGCGAGCATCACCGACAACAGCGAGCGGCATCGGCGGGAGCGGATCCAGCAGGCGACCTACCGGATTTCGGAGGCGGTTCACACGGCGGACGACCTGGAGAGCCTGTACGAGCGGATCCACGAAATTGTCGGGGGCCTGATGCCGGCGCGGAACTTCTATCTGGCGTTGGTGGAGCCGGAGCACGAGCGGATCTGGTTTCCGTATTACCGGGACGAATTCAACCAGGAGACGCCGGCGCCGCGTCCGCTGGACACGGGTCTGACCGGAGCGGTGGTGCGGAGCGGCCGGCCGGTGCGACTGGGGGCGGAGGCGCAGGCGCGGCAGGTGCGGGAGGGGGACCGGTTGGTGCTGGGGGACCCTTCCGGGGTGAGATATGTCGAGTCGGGGCGGAGGGCGGCCATCTGGCTGGGGGTGCCGTTGAAGTTCCAGGGCCGGATCCTGGGGGTGATGGCGGTGCAGGATTATCACCATCCGGAGGCGTACGGGGAGGAGGAGGAGCGGATACTGACGTTTGTGGCGGGGCAGACGGCGCTGGCCATCGAGCGCAAGCGTTCGGAGCGGGAATTGCGGGAGAGCGAGCAGAAGTTCCGGGCGCTGTTTGAAGCCTCGAGCCAGGGGGTGATGTTGCACGACACGGAGAAGTATCTCGAGGTGAACCCGGCGACGCTCCGGATCATGGGGTATCCGGATGCGGCCGACCTGATCGGACGTCACCCGGCCGAAACGTCGCCACCGACCCAGCCGGATGGGCGGGATTCGGCGGTGGTGGCGCGGGAATACATTGCGCGGTGCATGGAGACGGGGCATGCGCGGTTCGACTGGGTGGCCCGGTCGGGGAGGGGGGTGGACGTGCCGCTCGAGGTGATTCTGACGAGGGTGACGATGGGGGGACGGCAGATCATCCAGGCGGTGATCAACGACATCAGCGAACGGAAGCGGGCGGAGGCGGAGTTGCGGCGGGCCTTGCAGCACGAGAAGGAGATGGGGGCGTTGAAGAGCAATTTCGTGTCGATGGTGTCGCACGAATTCCGCACGCCGCTCGGGATCATCATGTCGTCGGCCGGCATTCTGGAGAAGTACTTCGACCGCCTCGACCCCGGGGAGCGCCGGGAGCAACTGGAGTCGATCCAGCGCAGCACCCGGCGGATGGGGGATCTGATGGAGCAGGTGCTGCTGCTGTCACGGCTGGATGCGGCGCGGATGGGATTTGCTCCGACTCCGCTCGATCTGGCGGGGTTTTTCCGGGTGCTGACCGACGAGGTGCATTCGGTCACCTCGCGGCGGTGCCCGATCGAACTGCGGGTGGACGCATTGCCGGCGCGGGCGCGGGCGGACGAGGGGTTGCTGCGGCACATCTTCACGAATCTGCTGACCAACGCGGTGAAGTATTCGGAGGCGGGACAGTCGGTGGAGTTCAGTGTCGTGCGGGAAGGTGCGGAGGCGGTGTGCACCGTGCGGGACCACGGGATCGGAATTCCGGAAGCGGATCGGGAGTGGCTGTTCCGGGCGTTTCACCGCGGGCGGAATGTGGGGCAGCGATCGGGCACCGGGCTGGGCCTGGTCATTGTGCAGCGTTGTCTGGAGATCCATGGCGGCCGCCTGGAGTTGGAAAGCGCGGTGGGGGCCGGGACGGCCATGACGGTGCGGCTTCCGGTGTTTTCGGAGCGGGAGGAGTAGGGGACCAGGGATCCAGGAGGAATTGCGGGATGGGGGTGCGGCACAAGCGCCAGTGATAAGTCAGGCTCTCCAACTCCCGGTCCCTCCGGGACGGCTTGGAGGGCCGGGTTCCCCGGGACGGAAGCACGGCGAACCCGCAAGGATTCGTCCTGCGGGTCCCTTCGAGGTCACTCCCTGGTGAGGCGCAGGGGCCCGATCAGTGCATCCCGGAGTTGTCGGCGAAGATCAGTTCCAGAGGAGGGATTCGTCTCGATTATTGAAGACGACGCAGAGCTTGAGGAGGTGGGTTAAACCGGGACGTCCCCAGGTCTGGCCACAGCCGCGCAGTCGGCCCTGAAGTTGCTTTCCCAGGGATTCGACGGCTCCGCTGCCCCTGGGCGCGCCGGCTTTCTCCATCTCCTGGTAGTGGAGATGATCGCGATGGGTTTGAAAGTAGTTCACTTCCCGAGCGACGATTTCCTGAACCTGCGGTGTACGGGCCGCCGAGGGTTGGAGGAGTTGTTCGAGGCGGCTCACGACCCGGGCTTCACCGCCCTTGCGCAAGGAGCGCGGCAGCGGTTTGACCCAGGTTTGTGCTTCCTTCGTCCTTTCGCCATGAAGCGCCTGGCTCAGCGCTCAGAGGTGATCGCGAGCATGATGGAAGTCGAGGGTCTTGAGGGCTTGGGCAAACCGCTTTTCGGCCAGATCCCAGAGCCAGACCGCCCCGTCCATGACGAGATAGACGGCTCGGGCTCGGCCGAGACCGCGGCGAAGGGCCTCGGTCTGCACGGCGGCTCCGAAGTCCATGGGCGAGGTCTGCGGCGGGGTTGCCACGATATGTTTCTCCACCAGAAGGCCCCGGCCACCGGCGCTTTCTGCACGAGCTTCAAGCCGGTAGATGACGGCAGACTTGATCTCGTGCCAGGCGATCCGCTGAGGATCCTTCCTCCGTGCGTCGGCCCCCCAGTCCCGACCGCGCTCGCGGGCCATCCAGCCGTCGAGCATGATCACCAGGCTGAAGGGCGTTTCGGGCACCGGGACAGCCGGTGCGGGCAGTTCGAGGGTCGCGGCGCTCCGGCCAAGGCGCTGGGCCTGCTCGTGGATGCGCCCGTCGCTGGCGGGACTGCCCCAGGTTACGGCGATCCGGACGGCTCGTTCGTAGGAGCCGACCTCGGTGGCGGTGTAAGCCAGACGAGCCTGGAACTCGGGGCTCAGGCGCTGGTAGGCCTCCATCCCCCAATGCACGCGCGCCGGACATACCCGGCAGTCCAGCGCCGGGGAGTATCCGTGACGGACGCGCAGGGTTACCACGCCGACGACGGTGTCGAGTCGGAGATTGCGCCAGCGGGTATCCAGCAGTCGCTCGCCGGTTTGTGGACAAATCGGGGCCAAGGCCGTGGCTTCCTGCTGAAGGCGTCCTTCCAGACGACGGCGAGTCCACTCGCGTTCCTCGGCCAGCACGGCTTGTTCGAGTCGTCGCAGGGTGTTCATCGCGAACGCCGGCGCAGGCGATAGAGATAGATATCCTTTCGCGGCACTGCGCAGGTATGGTGGCGGTCCTGCCGGCTGCGGCCCTGGGTCCGGCCAACGCACTGCCAGTTGGCCGCGCGGTAACAGGTGCCGGCGAAGCGGTCCTGTTCGACAAAGGTCTCCAGACCGTCCAGGCCATGGCCGTACTTTGCGTGCCAATCCGCACCAATGCGCCGAGCCACCACCCCGAGAACATGGCCGGCCAGATGGGGCACCCGAACCCACGGCAGGATGAGGAAGCGGGTATTGTTGGCCAGGGTGTGAAGTCCGCTTCGGCGTTCAGCGTCGCTCCAGCCCAGAGCGCGCTCACGCGGGGCACAACGCCAGGCCGGGGCGCTAAAAGGCAGGCAGGCGAGGTCCCGGCCCAAGGCGTCACGCACTAGGTAACCGAGGTTTTCGCCGACCTCGCGCAGCCCCAGGTAGTGATAGGTGTGAAGATAGAAGGCCCACCGACGCGCCAAAGCCCCGCCGGGTTCGATCACCTCCACGCTCACCGGTTGCACCTTCCTCAAGGGTGCGCTCCACGGCGCCGGAGCCTGCCACCCCGGCAGGTCAGGGGGCCTCCGCGGGGGGCGGCGCTGGTAAATTCGCAAGGCAGGAAGATCGAGTACGCCCTGCGCCTCCAGCTTCAGCAGGAAGCTGCGGGCCGCAAAATCCTTCAGTCGACCCCGGGCGTCGCGCCACTCCCAATGGGCACATAGCTCGCGGGCCACGCGCTTACGACTCCAGTCCGGATGCTCTCCAATCCAGTTCTGAAGTTCGAGAATCTCCTCCGCCCGTATCCACCTGCCTTGAATCTGTTGTTCGGCGATCACCACCCCCAGATTGTCGCCGTACCTACCCGGTAGTGCAGCCCCATCACCGACAACTTGGGGATGCACCGCCTGGCCGGGGGCGCATCTGCGAGTTGTGGGTGCGGAGGCAGCGAATCGGAGGGACGAGCTCTGCGAGTCCTCAACCCAGTGCTCCACACCGTTGCGGCCTCGTGGAACCCGGCCCTCCGAAGCGACGCTTGGCGGAGTTCGCACCTCGTCGTATCCCTCGACCGATCGAACCTCCGACAACATGGAGATGCGCCCCCCGATAGGGGCAGCGCTGGTTGTTTGGGTGACAGATCGATCCGATCCGCTTAGCCTGTCGTAGGCGGTTCGGTGAAGTCTGCGATCCTGCCCAGACCGAATGCCCAGCACTTACAATCGCTCAGCCTTCCAGGCCGTGGCAACCGGCGCCACGATTCCGGCTCTCGCGAGAGCCTATGCCGGATTGGTCGTAGTCGAATTGGCGCTCAAGGAGGCGCTCAAGCACGGTCATCGCGTCCAGAATCTTCGTCACGATGTACCGGAGATGCTCCAGCGACTGGGCAAACTCCATCCCAACTGTCGCGCCGCGCTCAACCAACATCGTTCGGACCTTGCCAATAAGCTTTCGGCACTGCACGCCCAGGAGGTAACCAATACCCCCGGATTTGTGCGTCACACCGCCTATCCGGACCTGCGCTATCTTCGTCACTCACAGGACTGGAAAACAAGTGCCTCCACCGACAGGGAACTCGATACGTTGCGAGCCTGTGTCGACAGGATCCGCCACTTTCTGCGCAACAACGTTCGATTGCCTGAGCCGATATGATCACACTTTCGTCCATCGTGAAAAGAGCCCACGAGGCTTACGGTTCGCAACTCGAACTTCGCTATCTCCACCCCACGCTGTACCTGATCTGCAAGGATCCCGCCTTCGAAAGTCTCGAGGACGAGGAGAGGAAACGACGTTTCGTGGAAAAGACGGGGCTGTCTGGCAACGGCGCCAACCAATCCTACCTGGCCTCCATTCTCAGTCTCGTCCTGGTGACGCCGGAAGAACGCGAACGCGACTACGACTTTCTCGATGTATCCGCGACCGGCAGGCATTGGCTGCCGCTCCTGGCCGGGCGTCAAGCGACCGGGTTCGCTCCCGTCGAAAGTGCCGTCCCGCGTGCAATTCATTTCTACGGATATAAGGGAGGCCAGGCGCGTTCCACAGTTCTTGCGATGCTCGCTCAACAACTCGCGGAAGATGGGTACCTGGTGCTCGCAGTGGATGCGGACATCGAGGCCCCTTCCCTGGATGCCGTCTTCGACTCAGCGGCAAGCAGCCCATCCCAAACGCTGCTTGGCCTCGCAATGTCAACCCAGCCCATCGAAACCCGTTCCGCCTACACCGCGAGGGGAGGCGTCGGGCGTGTGGACCTGATCGCCTGCCGACCGGTCTCCGCCGAGTACGACATGGACTTCGCGGCGTTCGCGCTTCGGTCCGCTCTCGACGTGGAGGTTCTGGAGGAAGGTCTCAATAGGCTTCGTCGACACATCGAACAAATGCCCAAGGATCGCTACGACTTTGTCCTTTTGGATCACCGATCCGGGTTGGCCACCTCGGTGCTGCCAGTGATCGGGGCGTATCCGGGACCGACGGTCATTTGTCTCCGTATCGATGAACAATCCAGCGGAGCAGGCGCTCTTTTCGACATTCTCCTCGGACAGGTCAAGGATACCCCCGGCGCGTACGTCAGTTTCTCGCTCGATCCCGAGGACACGCGGGAGAAGATGTTGGGTAGGCATGGAGCGCGGATCAGTGAATTTCTGGACAGATTGGGAGAAGCGGTCGAACGCGGTTCCAGCGACTACGCCGGGCCGGACAACGACCTTCCCCCAGAGGACTTCCAGCGATACTGGGTTTCCTGGTTTCACGATCGCGCCTTCGTGACCGATCGCTTTCCCGCCTTGTCGGAAATCTCGGAGGGCAATCGTCAATCGTTGCTTCAACTGCGGGAGGTTCTCGGTCTTTCCGGCAGAAAGGAACCGGTCGTCCGCGAGCGACGTCGCGAACGCCGTTCCACCCGACTCTCCCCCAGCGGGGCGGGTGATGAAGGGGTCTTCATCCAGACCCAGGAGATCGCGCGCCTCTTCCAACCGAACACTCCCATTACCTACATCTTTGGCCGCAAAGGCACAGGTAAGACCCGACTTCTTCGGGAACTCAAGAATCGGGGTTTGGGCGAACCGCTGATCGTCGCAGCGGACGAAAAATCGGGGGGAGTTTCTTCCAGTGACGCTGTGTTCTCGGATCTGGCCAACCATTTTTCGAACGATCCGGTGATGCTCTGGTGGACAATTCTTGCCGCAGCCCTCGAATCCGACAGTACATCTGGGCCGGCGTTCCTTAAGAGTCTGAAGTCGAAGGAACATCAGGCCCGTCGCAAGCCCAAACCCCTTCGTATCTCCGATATCGCCGAACTGGCTGCACGGTTGCCGACTCGCCGGGTCTTTCTCATCGACGGCATCGAAACGGCATTCCGGGCGGCTCAACTCATCGAGTTCGTTGAGGCCCTATTTAAGTTTTTGCTCACAATCCAGTCGGACGCCAAGTTTTCGGAAAGAGTCGTCGTCCGTCTTTTTCTGCGTACGGACCTCGCCCGGCGCGCTTTTCAAAACGTCGAACAGCAAACCGCCGGGCGCAAACTCGATCTCACCTGGAACACCCAGTCGATCTTCAATTTCGTTCTCTCCCGAATCGGCCAACTCGGGTGGTTTCAAGAGAGCTTTCCAGATGCCTGCAAAGCCATCGACAGGGAAGATGTGCGCATTCGTGCAGGCCAGCTTCCGTCCGCGGAGTACGAACCGCTTCTCCTGGAGATTTTTCCGCGCCGCCTCCGCAGAAATAACCTTCAAACCCTGACGTTTCTCAAGACCTACTTTTCGGATGCAGCCGGCGACGATGAAACTCGCGCTGCATTCTACCCGCGACTATTCGATGCGTTTCTGCGGTTCATCGCTCATCCGGAGGAATTGCCTCAAGGCAGTACTCGGGCGAATCCTTTGGAGGACGGGAGAGTCGACCAATCCCTCATCCTGGCCGCCCACGAAAGTGCGTCCGTCAGGTTCCTCGACGAGGTAAAACAGGAACTGAGTGTATTGCTCAGCCTGGCCGAGCGGCCCGCCGAAAACGACCAACGTGTCACCGAGCTCTTGTCTGCATTCGATGGGCTTAAAACACCGTTCGAATTCGAAAGGCGCCTGGAAGAACTGCAAAAACTCGGCGGCGGCAAAGTCGAGGCCGCGGACCTCCGAGACGCGCTCCAGCGCATGAAGGATATCGGAATGTTCGAGGACCGCCCGGGCCATGCCGGATGGTGGCGGGCGGGACGTTTGTTCAAGTCGGCGTTGAGGATGAAATACGTGCGCAAGTAGTACCGAGGCCGGAATCGGCCGTACCGCCGGGCGGAAGACCTTTTCGAAGCGGTGAGCGCTTCGAAAACGACGCTGTCTTCCGTTCCCTGCGGCTCGAAGCGGATTCCAACCAACGCCTTCCGAGTCGCGGGCTATCGGAGCCCGATGCGCAGCCGGAAGAATCGGGGGTTCGACGGACCCTCCGACGTGTGGGTCACGACTTGGCCCGCTCCGACGACTTCGGTGAGGCCCGGGACCGGGGCCCAGGCGGCACCCACAGCATCCACGGTCTCGAGGGTATAGACCCTCGTTCGTCCTTCGTATCCGGGTCCCTCCGCTCGATGGGCCATAAAGGCCAGGATCGCTCCCCCCGCGGTGCCCTCCACACCGAGCAGCGGCCCGGTGTCCGGCTGCGTCGGATCCGTGCCCGCCACGAACTCCTCCCACAGCGTGCGACCGTCGCCGTCGGGATCGGCATTCGGATCCAGTCCTGTCACCCCGAAGTATCGGATCTGCCAGGCCTCGGGCAGGACGGGGGCCGGCGTCTCGCCCAGGACGAAGTCCCTGCGTGCAAACCCGCCTCTCTCGACGACGGTCTCGATGGCCTCGTCGAGGAGCTGCACGGCACTCGTCAGTTGGATGCGCACGGCGGTTCCGATGGAGGCGGCCCACGGATTCAGCGGTGCCTCGGGCGTTTGGGTGGGGATGCGAAGGACATAGCGATTGCCGGCGGCGGGATCGCTGCCCATTCGGTAGGCGGCGATGACGGGTCCGGCCGCGCCGAGGCGGGCCTGAACGACGAGGTCGGTTCGGGCGGCGGTGACCGGCTGGCCATCGATGGCGATCGTTCCCCACAGGATCGTATCCGGTTCCGGCAGTCTGGCCTTCGCGGTGACCACCCCGAGGGTGCCGATCGCAAGCCACAGGGAGACGATGCTGACCGGCCTTCGGGTCCGGCGGATTCCGGGATTGGGTTTCATGACTAGTTCCCCGAGAAGCTGTAGGTCTGGAAATAGATCTTGATGTCGGAGACGGCCCGGATGAAGCGGTCCAGACCCTCGTCGGGGTTGTTGAGAAGCGTCGCCCCCGGGACGATGAGGATCCAATCGGTGTTCCAGACCGACCGCCCGACCAGGCGGTCGCTGGAGAGGACCTGCGCGGGAGAGAACCCGTCGTCGTGGTAGGCGCGGAAGCTGGAGAACCTCTGAATCTCGCCGTAGGTCTCGCCCAGACTCCCGAAGGAATCCTGCATCGGGATCCAGGACGGATTCGAAAGGCTGCCCGCCGCGATGGGGAAGGGTACCGGGAGTTTCTGATCGACGATCCGCCATTCCCGTGTCGCCAGGTTGTCGCTGGCGGGGGTGCGGACGATGTCCTCGCCCGCCGGAACCAGGTACACCCGCGGCGCGGCGGCCAGGTCGGCGGCGAGGTAGTTGGCGAACCACACCCCGACCGAACGCACCTTGGTCGAGAAGAGCGTCGGGTCGTAGGCGGTGTCCCCGGGGCTCAGCGGCCAGCCGAAGAAGTTGAGTCCGGAGGTGATGGTGGTTGGAAAGCGCATGACCAGGGCCGGCTGCGGACCATCGGACTCCGGGGCGAAGATCCGGCAGTACCGTCGGAATTCCGGCAACGCCCAGAGATCCGGCACGAGGTGGCGCCGCAGTTCGGCCCGCCACGTTTCGTTCCCGTCGTCTCGGATCCTCAGCGATTCGCGGCGGAGCGAGAACTGCCCGGTCTCGGTCTGCGGCGCGTTGAAGCCCAGGCGGCCCTTGAGCACGGCGAAGTTCTGGTTGAGCACCGCCAGGGTGTTGGCCAGGCCTTCGCCCGTGACCGGCCGGCCCTGGAGCACCTGCCCGAGGCTCCGCTGGCGCAGGATCTCGGTGAGGAAGGGGTTCCCGGCCGCGCCGGTTCCGCCCAGGGTCTGGGTCTCGAAGTCGTAGGCGGTGGCCGCCAGGAAGACATACCGCTGTGCGAGGTCGAACTGGGCCCGGTACTTCTGGAGCGCGTCGTTGCGGAAGATGCGGAAGCCCATGTCGCGGTAGCGGGAGGTCTGCGTGTCGGCGGCGGCGCTCCGGCGGAAGGCGACCCGTTCCTCGATGAGCCGCAACCCGCGGGCCTGGGTGGCCAGGTATTCGCCGGCGGCCTGGTTGACCGCCTCGCGCAGCTTGTACACCTCGAGTCGGATGACCGCCTCCTCGCGCATCCTCTGTTCAAGCACCTTGATCTCCTGCAACACCTCGTAGCGCTCCTCGGCCGCCTCGAGTTGGCTTTCCGTCATGGTGATGGCCACCGACTTGGCGGCCTCGGCGGCGGCCTGCACACCGACCGCCACGCCCTCGATCACAAGGGCCGGGGCGGCGAGGATTTCGGCGTTCAAAAGGAGCGAGGCCCGCAGCGGGGCTGTCACGTCGTTGGCCAGTCCGACCACCCTCGGCACCCCTTCCACCGCGATCTGCCCCATCCTGCGGGTGGTCTCGACCGTCTTCTTCGCCCAGGCCTGGGTGGCCTTCGCTGCGGCGACAATCATGGTGGCCGTGGCCTCGGCGCCCCGGCGCACATCCCGCAACCGCACCGCCTCGGCCTGCAGATCGTACCGGGCCTGCAGCATGTCGAGGTGATCCTCGATGCGGCCGATCAGGACGTCGTAGGTCTTCAGTGCCTTGCGCAGCGCCGTCTCGCCTTGCAGCAGGGTCGAGAGGGCGAGCTGCATTTCCCCCGGCGCCCGGCGTGCCCCCCACGACGCGGGCGGCACAAAGCCGAAGCCCGCCGCCGACCAGGGATAGCTCACTTGAAGCGTCCCCGGATCGATCCCGCTCTGCAACCCCGGCACATCGTCGGGGAAGTAGTGTCCCAGGGTGGCGTCGCCATAAACCTTGGCGGTGAAATACCCGGTGAACGCTGCCGCCGGGGGCGCGTTGTCGCCGGTGAGATCGACCGCATCGACGTACATGTAGTGATACAGGTCCGGCCCGTCGTAGCCGGACGGGTAGGTCCCACCCGCCCCGATGTCCCCCGCGTAAGGATATCCGAACAGTTCGATCAGCCGGTTCTTGTAGTCGCGCTCCCGCATCCCGACCTGGCGCCCGAACTCGTCCTGCCGATCCTGGTTTCGGCACAGCGACTGGCTGAGCTGGCTGGCATGGTCGAACACCGTGAGCGCCCCGGTCAGCGCCTCCACAGCGCGTTCGTAGATCTGCTCGAAATGGGTGAGCCCCTGATCGATCCGCGCCGGACTGATGTCGAAGGGCACCACTCCCTTGGCCAGCCCCATCGGATTCAGTCCGAGGTCGGCCTTGTCCATCTGGGACTGCACCTCCTCGTAGGCGGCCACGATCTCGTCGAGCTCGCTCACCGTGGTCCGGTCGATCTTCCGGATCCCGGTGCGGGTCGGATCGGGATCGACAGCCGGCAGGACGGTGCTGGCGGTGACCCAGTCGAAGTAGGCGGCCTGCCCTGCCCGCCTCGCCCATTCGGTCACACCCCAGGCCCGGTCCGTGTCGCTGTCCCTGTACCCCTGCCACTGGCCGGCCGGATCATCCACGTAACTCAGCCGGTAGGTCAGGTCCACGATCTCCGCGCCGGTGCGGGACTTGAGCGCCGCGGCGCGGGCGAACTTCCTCTCGTCGAGGTAGTCCACCTCGACCGGCACATTGGCGATGAGGACCGATTCGCTGCGCGGCACCCAGTCGAAGTGCGGGTTGGCGAGCAGATCGTAATAGACCTTGGTGGCGGTCAGGTAATGACCCCACGCGTCGCCGTGGCCCTGCGGGAACAGGGAACGCGCGTCGATCTCGTCGATCCGCCCGTCCGGCTCCCCTCCCGGTCCGTCGAGGTCCGTGATGTTGTAGGTCTGGACATAGGCGACCTCCCCGTCGCTCTGGGTGAAGTTCCAGAACAGGCGGTTGTACACCGGCGGGGCCGTGACCGGTGCGGAGCGGTTGTCCCGTCCGCGGAGCAGCACGAGTTCCTCCTCCAGCAGTGAATCGAGCTGGTTCTGAAAGGCGAAGATGCTCGAGGCCAGGCTGCCGTATTCCGAACTGCCGGTGGGGAACCCGATGGTCGGATCCGCCGCGTCGGCAAACGCCTCGTTGCCCAGCAGCAGGTAGAGATCCGCGATCCGACCCGCCGCCAGCAGGAGGGCGTCGTTGGCGGGTCCGAAGTTCACCGGCGGCACGGCGTCGATGCTCAGCCGTCGCCCGCGCCGCAACACCGTCTCGTACGCCTCGATCAATCCCACGCTGTTGATGCTGTCCGCCGCCGGGTTGAACGGGATGTCGCCTTCGTAACGCCGTCCCGCCTGCCGGATCATGCTCGCGTAGGTCGCCGTCTCCGCTCCGTGAAAGTCGCGGGTCCGGGCCTCGAAGGGATTCAATCCGCCCACCACGCGTTTCACCCAGCCCTCGGCCAGTTGACCTCGGTCGCCGCCGGGCGCCCCGGCCCACGCGCTCCAGGGAGTGGCGCCGTCCACCGCGTACCCCCGGTAGCGCACGATGTACCCGTGATCGGCCAGGGTCAGAAGACCCGTGTTGCCGCCGTCCCCCACCGTCACCTCGTTGACTCCCGCGCCGTTGCCGGGCGTGACCGTCAGCCGGGTCCACCCGTTCAGCTCATTGCGGGTCGCCGTCAGCACCGGCAGGCGCGTCGGGTCCGAACCGTCGTCCGGCCGGTGGTACCATTCGAACTCGATCCCGTCCGGGTCGCCGCCGAAGTCTGCGCTGTGTCGCAGGGTGAGGCGTTCGTCGAACACGTTGTCCGGCTCGATGACTTTCAACTCCCCACTGAAGGGCCCGCCCGCAACGCGCACCAGATGCAGACGCACCGGCAGCCCGGCGAGGTCGGGATGATCGTTCTCGACGAGCGTCACGTATCCTGAGCCCGTCCCCAGTCCGGCACTCAGCACCTTGGGCACATCCCCCTGGGCCTCGTGACGCACCGGCCCGCCCTGCACGCCGGTCGCGGCATTCGTGATGGAACCCGTCAACCCCGCCAGCAGCGCATCGTCCGCGACGCCGTCCCCGTCGAGATCGATCCGGTTCGGATTTCGCGTGAGTCGGTACAGCGCGTCGATGGCGTCGCGGAACGCCGGATCGGGCGACAGTTCGCGAATGCGGTCGCGTTCCCGTGCGGTCATGATGTTGAGCAACAGCAGCGGTTCCCCGGCTCCCGAGGTGTCCACCCATCCCCTGAAGCTCAACCGCCGGTTCAACGGGTCATACGCCAGCCTCGAACGCAGGGCGTACGGCAGCCCGGGGAACACCAGCCGTCCGCGATCGTTCGCCGTCGCCACCCCGCCCGGGACCTGAAACCCCGCGGCGAGCTGGAACACCCGTTCGCTCAGGGGATCGAACAGCCGTGCCACCGACGCCATGGGATCGCCTCCGGAAGGATCGCCCTCGTCGAACACGATCTCCGCCCTGGCCCAACCCCGGATCGCCGGCAGCCCCCGCTTCGCATCGAACAGGCTCTCCCCGATCTCCAGCGTCGGAACCGTCTCCGGCCAGCGCACCTCGTACGTCAGTGGCGCCGGGGTCCCGGGGCTCCCCCCCGGCAACCGGTCCAGCCACGGCACACATCCGCCCACGGCGACATCGGGTTGTCCGTCCCGGTTCAGGTCGTAGTCGAAGTCCTCGCGCAACGGGTAGAAGTACCCGATCCGCACCTCCGTGGTCCCGCCTCCCGCCCCGGCGGCGCGCGCATGAAACCGGCCGGTGTGATCCTCGAAGTACGGACCCGACATCCCCTGGCTCGCCGCGCAGATCCCGAGGCTGGAAAACGGACCGGGAAGGGCGAGTTCCAGGCCGGCCTCGCCCGGCAGACGTCGGACGCCGGGCGCCACCCGCCACAGCCGGAAGGCCCAACCGTCCTCCATGCGGAACTTCAACAGCACATAAGGCTCCGAAACCCCGAGCACGGCGTTCAGATCGTCGCGCAGGGCATGCAGGGTGTCGCCCACCAGAAACGCGTGTTCCTCATTGGGATTGTGGCCGGCCAGCGACGGGTCAGGCTGACGATAAACATGCTTCCCGGGGTAGTCGGACGGGCTCAGCGGACCCGAACCCTCCGCCGAACCGATCACCAAAGACGGAACCTCGTCCGGCCACTCGATGCGGTATCGCGCGGTCAGGCCCGGCCACGGAATCCCCGTCTCCGCGCTGCGCCGGTACCAGGCGACTACCAGGTCATCGTTGGAGGCCGCCGAGTGCGTGTTCACCGGGACGATCGGACCCAGGCGTTCGACGCGGCGATGCGCCGGGTTCGCCGTGGCCATGTCCACCGGAGCCCGCGTCAACATCACGTAGCCGCCCCCCCCGGTCGGATCGTCGTGTCCGGCATGCGTCACCGGCTGCCCGACGACGGCCGGGATCCCGTCCTCGAACAGTCCGGGATCGTGCCAGGGCACCGACCGGACCACTTCGAATTGCGCGGGCTGCGTCGCGAGGTCGATCGGCTGTCCTTCGGTGACCAGGAACCGGAGGACCGAATGCCCTGGCTGTGCGGCATGGAAGACCGGTCGCGGCTGGCCGTCGGACGTCACGAGGTTGGAAATCACCGCCGAGGCCTCGGTAAAGATCAGTTCCTGGAATCGCAGCGGAAAACCCTCGATCGCCGGTTCCAGATCCGCCGGGGCGCCCATGACATGGCGGGGCGGATCGAGCGGCCAGATGCTGCGGCCGAGGCAGCCGAGCACCTCCGTCTCCGAGGCTGCACTCAAGGGCCACGAGATCTCCGCCAGTTCCACCGGCCGCAAGGCGTAGAGCCGATGCTCCGCCTGGCTCCAGTGGAAGTAGTCGCCCCACGACGCCCCCGCCGGCGCCAGGATGCTCACCTGCGGCAACCGCAGTGCCCCGCCGTCACTCCGTCGCGCCGCCTCGGGAACCGGCACGGCCTGTCCAACCGTCCACGTGTTGTACTCGAAGCCGCCCCCGGCGTTGATCCGGCCGAGAAAAACCCGCTCCGAGGCGGTCACCAGGTTCACCCGCCCCACCGCCATCGGGCCTCCGAACGATCCTGAGAAGGTGAACACGCCGTCCGGACCGCGCACCAGATCGCCCGCCCGTTCCACGCCGTTGCCCCCGACCTGTTCGACCCAACTCCAGGCTCCGGTCGCCGCGCCGATCCGGGCCAGCATCAGATCGCGGGAACCCCCGCGCGGCACCAGGCTGGTGGTACCGAGAATCAGGTTGTTGGCGAAGTCCGCCAGGAGGTAACCGTCTCCCCCCGCATCCAGCGCCAGCCGGGCCGGACCGGTGGTCCCGGTCTGGGTGAACCAAAGCAGCGACCCGCCGGCATCGAGGCGCGCCACAAACAGGTTGTCCTGTCCCGTCGGCCCCGCGTTGCGCGATGTCCCCGCCAGGTTGATCGCCCCCCGCGCATGCCCGGCCAGCCATACATGGCCCGCGCCATCCGCCGCCACGTCGAGGGCCCGGTCCTCCCCCGCTCCTCCACCGCGCCACGCCTGAACCCACTCGCCCTCCGTGTCGATCCGCGCCAGAAAGAAATCCGATCCTCCCGCCGACACCAGGCTCGCGGTCCCGAAGGTCGCCGTGTTCCGGAACTCTCCCGCCACCCAGATCGTGTCCGACCCGGCCAACGCCAGTGCCTGCGCCCGGTCGTCGCCGGCTCCCCCCGCGGATCGCAGCCACTCCCATTCCCCGTTGGGGGACACCCGCCCGATGAAGACATCCGTGCCGCCCGCGGAGACGACGGGCACACCCGCCGGGTTCACGGTGCCGCCGAACGCGCCGACCACGAACGTCGCTCCGTCCGGCCCCATGGCGAGGTCGTGAATCCGGCTCGCCCCGCTCCCCGCCAACCGCAGCGCCCATGCCCATTCCCCCGCCGCGTTCAATCGGGCCACGAAGGCCGACGTGGGACCGTCGCTGGTCAACCGCCCGGCACCCGCCGACAACACGCCCCCGAACGAACCCGCCACCCTCCATCCGCCTTCGGAGTCCGGGGCCACCCCGTCCACCGTCAACGTCCCCGACGCCTCGAAGTGCCGTGCCCATTGCCATTCGCCCGCCGGATCCAGTGCCGCCACGAACGCCGGGGAAACACCGGGCGAGGCGGTGAACGCATGGGAACCGAACGTCGCCGATCCGTTGTAACGGCCCGCGACCAGCACGTCCCCCGTCGCCCCAACCGCGTGCCGGGCCTCCCGGCTCTCTCCGGACGTGCCCTGCACCGCCACCGGCCACCCGCAATCCAACAACAGCGTGCGGAAGGACCCGGCCCCGCTCTCGCCGTTCCCGATCCCGCTGCTCGCCTGCAGCCGGAATCCGTACTCGGTGTCGGCGGCCAACCCCGTCACCGCCTCGGTCAATCGCACATTGAACGGCCCGCGGCCCACCGCCCGGTTCGGACCCCGGCGCACGTCGGACGGGTTGTCGGCCGGCCACCAGGTGAACCACGCCACGGTCTCCGACTCGAACCCGTTCACCCAGCCCGTCAGCGTCGCCGACGTCGCCAGCGCCGGCTGTGCGCCGGTGGTTTCCGCCTCGGGCGCCAACCGCTTCTCGACGCCGGACGTCACCCAATCGGCCCCATTCGTCAACGTCCCGATCAGCCCACCCGCCCGGCTTCGGGCCTCGAGGCCGACCCCCTCGTCGAAACGCAGATACAGTTGCAGCCCCGGCTCCGATCCGCTCAGCCACCGATGCATCCGGTCCCGCAGGTCCGCCTGCGTCACCGCCACGTTCCACACCCGCACGTCGTCGATCAGGCCATCGAAGGGGTTGCTCAGTCCCTGGCGACCGCCGATCCGGAAGTCGTTCATGTCCGGATGCGCGTCGCCAATGTTCCCGCTGCCGTTCGAGGTCTGGACCAATTCCCCGTTGGCATAGATCCGCACGACACCGGACTGGTACACCAGGGCGACGTGGGTCCATTGGTGAAGCGGCGCGAAGTGCCCGGTGCGTTGCACCGCCCAGCGCCCGCCGTTGGACACCGCCCACCACAGTTCGCCCGAGGCGAGCCGGGCGATCTCGTACTCGCCCTCCCGATTGACGATCATCCCGTTGCCGGTCGCCCCGGGGCCCATCGGAAAAATCCAGGCCTCAACCGTCAACGCCGAGGTGGCCCTTGTCGCCGGGTCCGGCCCCACCTGCACGTAGTCGTTCACCCCGTCGAACCGGATCGCTGCGCCGCCCAATGCCGGCCGCGTCACCGTGAAGCTCCGGTTGCCGCCGTGTTCGGTCCCGTTCGGATGCTCCACCACCAGGCGGTACTGGTACACACCCGGTTCCAGTTCGGGCAGCGCCGCCGAGATCGACTGCGGCGCCAGGAGCCCGCTGATGGGGGTTCGCGCGGTCGTGAACCCGTACTCCGGCGGACGGGTCGTGAAGGCGTCGGCGGGAACCGTCTGCCGCGGAATCCCCGGCCCCTCGTATGCCAGCACCAGTCCCGCCGCACCCGCGTTCTCGAAGTACCGGACCTCGAACGGATGCGCCCCGGCGGCCAGTTGCACCACCCCGGACGCCTCAGTCATGCCGTGAAGTCCGTCGTGCGACACCACCAGGTCCCCCCCGATCCGCAGATCAGACCCGTCGTCGCTGGTGAGATGGAATCGATACAGCCCGTCGGTGGGAACGTGCAGGGATCCGGTGAACCGGGCCCCGAACCGATCGGCCGGCACCCCGGGCCAGAACGCCCCCGACGTCGCGGGAATGTCGATCGTGTAATAGCGGTCCTCGAGGTGGGGCGGACTGTCCCACGGAACGTCCCCAAGGGTTGCCAGGTCCGTGCCGGCAACGTGAAACGCCACCCGGTTTTCCGCCGCCACCGGCAGCCGTGTCGTCCCCGGCCCCCACTCGAAATAAGCCGTCGCTGCCTGCCCGTCCGTCTTCACCAGGCCCTCCAGGATCGGACTCCCGAAGGCCAGATCCCGGACCGGCCCCGTGATGGCGAGGGCCCGGCCCACGCCAGCCCCCGAGGGCACATGATCCACACCCCCCACCAGGACGCCGTGCAAGCCGCGCGCGGTCGCGTCCCACACCCGCTCGCCGCCCCCCTCGTCAAACCGGTAATGCGCCACCAACCCATCCTCTTCGCCCGTCAACGGCACATTGTAATCCCTCGCCATCCGCTCCTCCGGCAACGCCCGGTCCCAGATCCGCACCTCGTCCAGCTCCCCCGTGAAGTGCTGACCCGACGCCAATGGCGTCGCCCCGAGATCGAGGGTGTTCACCGACGGGACCACATCGACGATGGGACCGCTGGCGGCGTGGGCGCCGGCGAAGGCACCGTGGGTGAAGACCCGCACCTGGGCGCCATCGTAGGTGACCGCGACATGCGTCCATTCGCCCCACGGGATTCGCGCCTCCGTGGGCACCCAGCCCCATCCGGGCGAGGCCGTGGCCAGCACCACCAACAACGTGCCGTCCGCAGCGCGGCCCAGGCCATACTCGCCCTCGCGGATCAGCAGGACCTCGACGTTCTTCGACACCCCCAGAGGCCGTACCCACGCCTCAAGGGTCAGCCCGTTGGTGAGCCGCAGTTCCTCGTAGGGTCCGATCCGCACCGAGCTCGCACCGCCATCGAATCGCACCGCCGTCCCGCCCCCGGCCCGATGCGTCGTCACCAGGCGCGGCGCACCCACCGCGGGTCCGTACGCGTTGGTCGCCACCTGCCGATACTGCGCGGTTGTTCCGGACGTCAGGCCGGTCGCCGCCGCCTCCACCCCTCCAAACCGGGTCCAACGCGTCCCGTTCGCGACCGGGAACAAGGTCCCGCGATTGCGATGGGGACTTCCATCGACCGCGATGGATCCCGAGGTGGCCGTCAGTGGCCACCAGGCCATCAACTCGCCCAGGTTCGGATGATCCTCGCTCAGGGTCCGGTCCATCCAGTCCCCGATCGTCCCGCGCCTCAATGCCCCGCCCCAGATCCGGACATCCCGGAGCTGCCCGACGAACCCCCAGTCGTTGGCCGGCAGAAACTGGCGCAACCCCAGCCACACCGGACCGCCCCCCTGGTAGGCCGACGCCGAAACGTCCTCCGCCACCAGCACGCCGTCCCGGTAGATCCTTCGCGCCCCGCTGACCCGGTCGTACGTGCACGCCCAATGATGCCAATCCGTGTCGTTCCACGCCTGCGTCGTGTTCAGGTCGTTGCCGAAGAAGGCGAAGGTGAACACGTCGTTCCCCCGCCAGCCGATGTGCAGGGCACGATTGCGGAAGGCCGCGACGTCCTGCCGCACTCCCTCGGTCTGCGCCAGCGCCACCGAGGGGATCCCCATGCGCTCGCGCCGCGCCCAGAACTCGACCGAGAACGATCGGTCGGCCAGGTCCACCGCCGACTGGCTCGTCACCCGCTCCTCCACCCCGTCGAACCGCAGCGCCCTACGGGTAGCGTTCTCCTCGCCGAACGCCATCCCCTCCGACCGGTGCGCATACTCCCGCAGTGGAAAGTCCGTCGCCACCCATCCCGGCGCCCCATGGAGACTTCCGTGATTTCCGTTGCCACTGACGTCACGGATCACCGATCCCGATCCCTCGTCGAGGGGCCAGCGCCCGACCTGAAAGGATTCGTAATACCGGGTGCCGCGCCGAATGTCATTGATCGCGCCCACCGGCAGGCTGGTGCGCCACAACCCCACGTCACGCACCGCCCCTTCCAGCCACCGATCGTCCACCACCGGTTCGCCCGCGTAACTCCCGATTCGCAGGGCCTGCGTGGTGGTCGGCCGGCCCGACGCGCCCGTCCATCCGGTCCGCGCCCACAGCGATCCGTCCACATAAAGGTTCCCCCCGGTGGCATCCACCTGGAACGCCACATGACGCCACTGCCCGTCATCGACGCGTCCCCCGTTCAGTCCCCGCCGATCTGTCCAGACGGTCGGCCCCCAGATGTGGCGGGTCCCGGAAACGAAGTACCACGCTCGGATCTCCCCCTGGAACACGTAGATCTGCCAGCCGTTCGAGGACCCCGACACGTACTTGTTCACCACCCCGCCGCTCCCGCCCGGGGGGACCTTCACCCATGCCGCCACGGTCAGGTACGGACCGCTCACGGGATCGCCGTTCATCTCGTCCCGATGCGCGATCACCGCCTCGTCGTCCCGCCCGTCGAGACCAAGCGCCATCGGCGCCACGTCCCACTCCAACGCCGATTCCGCCGGAAGGTTCTCCTGGCCCAGCTCCCCCCGAAACCGTGCGCTCCCCCCGGTCACCTCCTCCGCCCCGACCGTGGTCGCTCGTGGCACCCCCACCGGTGCGGTGGACACCCGCCATCCTCCGGCCCCGCGTGTGCCGTGATGTCCGTTCCCTGTCAGGTCCGACACCGTGTCCCCCATGCCCTCGTCGAAACGCCAGTACCCCGCCAACCCCGGCTCGTTGCCGTCCAGCAGTCGGTGCAGGCCCTCCCGGATCTGCGGTGTCGTTCGCGCCACCCGCCACACCCGGACCTCGTCGATGAACCCGCTGAACCGCTGGTCAATGGCGCCCCGACTCCCGATCTGGAAGTCGTTCAGCGTCGGATTCGCGTCCCCGATCGGGCCCGTCCGTGCGACCCTGTGAACGCGTCGCCCGTTGGCGTAGGTCCGGACCTCGGAGCCGTCGTACACCACCGCCACATGCGTCCACTCGCCCTCGGGCGCGACGTATCCGGTCGAAACCCAACTGAACCCCGACGGCACCGCCGCCAGCGCCCAGCGGATCGTGCCGTCTTCGAAGCGGGCCAGCAGATACTCCCCTTCCTTCCCCAGGATCACGCCGTCCGCACTCGAAGCGGGCGCCCGCTCGGTCGGCTGGATCCACGCCTCCATGGTGATCGCCGAGGTCATCCGCAGTCCCTCGGGCGCCCCCATGTTGGGACCGTTGAACAGCCCGTTGAACACCAGCATGTGCGGCGCCGCCGAAGCGGGGCCGGCGGTGGATCCGAGCCAGATCGCCCATCCCAGTACGGAAAGCGCGCGCCTCAGAATACGGTCTCGAGTGGAATCGGTCATGGCGGTCTAGCGTTGCCGCGGGGTGGGATTGAGGACCGGCGTGTCCGCAATGCGCTGGAGCCGGAAGTCCCCCAGCAACCGCACGTCGCGGTGATGCAACCCGCTCAGGGTCTCGCGAAAGATCCCCCCAAGGGTGTCGTGCCCGTAGTCCCGAATCGCCGCACCTCCCGGATCGCCCGGGGTGAATTCGAACTCCAGTCGCCGCCGCACCTCGCGAGCCTCCGGGCGAAACGCCGCGAAACGCTCGTCAAGGTTGTCATGGTCGGGATGGAACCGATGTCGAAACGGATGGGTCGGGAAGTTCGGCGGCAGGACGATCGTCCCGGAAACGGTCCCACCCACCTCGAACGCGCCGGCGAGGCTCAGGCTGTTCTCCGCACCCCCGTCGAAATCGATTCCCACCGTGCTCAACCGGCGTCCCGTCAGCACCCCATCCCGCAACGCCACCCCCCTGAAACTCGGAACCAGTTCCGGCCGCGTCAACCACACGAAACGCCCCGGTTCATCCGTCACCCGCACCCCGCCCTCCACCGTCCGGTAGGTTCCGTCCTCCCACATCTGGATCGCCTCCTTCAACAGGCGCGCCTGCCCGTTCGTCCCCACATGGAACAGCACCCGCATGGCGAACGGCGAAGGCACCGGGGTCGGCAGGGTCGGGTCCGCCCCGTGCGCCTCGCTCACCGCCGACACCCGCAGGCTGCCGATCCACAGCCCCACATGCGGATGCGTCGGACCGCCCGCCTCCGTCGTTCGCCGACGCGCCGACACCGGGATCAGGTGACGCGTCCCCACTCCGTCGCTCGCGACCAGCACGTCCCCGTAGGCATTCCCCGCGAAGGCGCTCCGCCTGGGAGCCAGTCGCAACGACGCCCGCGCTCCGGGGGCGATCTCGATCGTTCGCCGCGCTCCGAAAGGACGCCATGCGACCGAACCGTCCGCCGTATCGAGTTCCCACGACACAAGGACATCCGCGCCCTGCATCCCCTGCATCGCCGCCACCACTGTTCGCGCGGACGCCTCGCGATTCCGCAGTCGCACCGGCAGTTCCTCGATCAGGGCGTCGTAATCCAGTCCGTCCCCCCGATCCACTTCGATCTCCAGCGGCGCCACAAACCGCGACGCCCCGCGGCTGTACACCCAGTACGCCTCCCCCGCGCCCATCGTGTCGTTCGCCCCCGCCAATCGCCATTGCCCGTCCGCGCCCAGGCGATACACCTCCTCCATCGGTCCCGTGCCCGACCGGTGATGTGCCGCCGAACTGCGCAGGAACTCCCCGAAGCGCGGCAACCGCGCCGGGTCCACCGGGAAGCCCCGCAGATTGTACGCGTCCGGAACCCAGGCCGGATGGCGCAACGACGGTCGCCCCGTCACCCGCCACGTCACGGCCTGCGAACCGCCGATCCGGATCAGGTACGGACGGTTGGCCTGCACCGTGTGCAACGTGGTCACGAAGGCCTCCGGATACGGCTCCGGCCGGTACACCATCCATCCCGGGTCGTTCCACCGCGCCTCGTTCTGATCCCGCACGAAGTCCACCGACGACAACCGCTCCGCCCGGGTCCATACCGACTCCACCGGAATCGCCGCGAAGACCGCCACGGACCGTGCGTCCGTCGGCGCCACCTCGAGGAACACCGCGTTCCAGCCCGGACGCAGGGTCCAGGTCTGCGTGAACTCCTGACCGTGAACCGGCGCGGCGCCCATCCCCCATCCGAATCCCACCAACGCCAGAGCCGCCACGCGACCGAGCCGCCCGGGCCCACTCCCGCACCCGGGCGTCCATGGATCGCTCCGATGGGGATTCGCACGGATCCGCACGAAGGACGCACACGGGCGCGATGGAGGACAATGGGCAGTATTCATGTTCCCGGAAGCCTTCGTCGCGGACCGCCAAACACCTCGAATACCCCTCGCAATCCGGTGGGCCCGGCGCGACGACCCCAACGAAATTCGAACTCCCGACGACAAACGAAAAGGGCTCTGGCTCTGCACCCTGTTGATTCGCCCGCCATGGGTCAAGCCTCAGCCCGAACGAGTCAGCAAGGCTCATTCTGGCGGTCTTCGAAGGCCGAGAGGCTGAGAGGCCCGGGGGCGGGGGGCGGTCGATCCTCGGACCACCGCCAAGTCGATGCCATTGCCAGTGAGCTGCGCCCACGAAGGGGTCTCCCCTAAAGGTGGAGGTGATGTCAACAAATACTGTCAGTCCCAATACCACAATACCAATCCGGGGGCGGGGGGGGCGGTCCTCGGACCACCGCCAGGTCGATGCCAGTGCCAGTGAACTGCGCCCACCAAGGGGTCGCCCTAAAGGTGGAGATGAGGTCAATAAATACTGTCAGTCCCAATACCACGAGCTGGATCAACCTCCACGGCTATTATCCGCCGAGCATGATCGACCAGGAAGTTGTGGTGCACCTCGTCTCCGAGGGCATTTACCTCGGCATCAAGTTTCTTTCCTGGACCCAAGGCCCGTTCGATGGTCCCGGCGGCGGCGGTTTCTCCTATGAGCGGACGACCATGCCCGAGCCGGGCGCCGTGGGCGTCGTGGCGGGAACCCTCCTCCTGGTCGGCGGAGCGGGTGCGCGGAGTTTCCTTCGGAGCAAACGGTAGGCAGGGTCTGCCTGCTGCGGCCCTCGTCCGGGGTCAGCGGCCGTTCTCCTCCGCATCCCGACGCATCCGCCATCGTTCAGGCATCGTCGGGTCCGCTTTGGAGGAGTCGTATGCCAATTCGCAGCGGATTTCCCTGATCCCCTGTTCGAAGTCCGTACTGAGCGGGACGTTGAGTCTCCACAAAGGAAGGGCGAACGCGAGCCCGTCTTGCCCAAGGCCCGAAGGCCGGAAGGCGATAGCCCAGCCGGCTGCCCTCCCAGGCGGCGGTGACCGTCCCGAGCACCGGCTCGATCTTCGAGACCGGCGCGGTCAGGTGGCCGCACCCTTCGCGGAGAAAAGGATGGGGATTTGTCTTTGGGCACGCTGGGGGAGTGGCGGTTCGGGAGGGGAATTCAAGCGGTGCATCCGGGAGTTGGGGGTGAGGAGGCAGCGAATCGGAGGGACGAGCTCCGCGAGTCCTCAACCCAACGCGCCACACCCTTGCGGCCTCGTGGAACTCGGCCCTCCGGAGCGACGCTTGGCGAAGTCTGCACCGCTCCCCACAACTCCGGGATGCACGGGAATTCAAGGCGGAAGGCGGACCGGGATGGACGCTGACGCCCCAATCCGGATGATCGGTGCGTGATCACCCGGTTTGCGATCTCCAACTTCAAGCGCCTGCGGGAGGTCGAGTTGGACCTCGGCGCCTCGGTCGTGTTCGTCGGACCCAACAACTCGGGCAAGACCTCGGCCTTGCAGGCGCTGGCGCTTTGGGACGTGGGCTGGCGGCGCTGGGCGGAGAAGCGCGACAACAGCAAGGCCAGCGAACGCACCGGCGTCGTCATCAACCGGAAGGACCTCGCCGCCGTCCCGGTGCCCAGCGCCAAACTCCTTTGGCGCGATCTCCGCACCATGAACACCCAGCCTGCCGGCGGCAAACGGAGCACCGAGAAGGTGCTCGTCTCGCTGACCGCGGAAGGCATTTATCGGGACAAGGCATGGACGTGCGGAATGGAGTTCTACTACGCGAACGAGGAGTCCTTGTATTGCCGCCTCAGGGAACCCGCCGACGGACGTGTCCCCGACGGGGCACGTCACCACAACGTCGTCTTCCTGCCACCCATGTCCGGACTCGCCGAACGCGAGTACCGCAAGGAGGCTGGTGAGATCGGCGTGCTCATCGGGGAGGGCCGCACCGCCGAGGTGCTCCGGAATCTGTGCTGGGCGCTCTATGATCGGGACGACAAGCGGCCTTGGAAGCGCCTTGTGGACCACATCGCCGAGATGTTCGCGATTCAACTTGCCGATCCCGTATATCTGAAGGAGCGGAGCGAGATCACCCTCGCTTATCGAGAGCCATCCGGGGTGGATCTCGACATTTCCTCCTCCGGACGCGGCTGCCAGCAGGTTCTCCTGCTACTCGCCTACCTGCTCGCCAACCCGGGGTCGGTGCTCCTCCTCGATGAACCGGATGCCCATCTCGAGATCCTCCGACAGCGCGACATCTACAACCTTCTCACCACGATCGCCTCGGAGACCCATTCCCAGATCGTCGCCGCCAGCCACTCGGAAGTCGTGCTCCAGGAGGCCGCCGAACGCGATGTGGTGATCGCCTTCCTCGGCCGCCCGCATCGCATCGACACCCGGTCCCGTCATCAAGTTAAGAAGGCGATCGAGAGCATCCGCATGTCCGACTACACCCTGGCCGAACAGCGGGGCTGGATGCTCTACCTGGAAGGCTCCACCGACCTGGCCATCCTGCGAAGTCTCGCCGCGAGGCTCGATCATCCGGCGAAGGCCACCCTCGACGCCAGAGTCCCGGTCGTGTACCTCGGCAACAACAAGCCCCAGGAGGCGCGGGACCACTTCCAGGGTCTGCGCGAGGCCAAACCCGATCTGGTGGGTTTCGCGCTCTTCGACCGCCTCGACAAGGAACTCCACACCGGCTCCCGACTCGCCGAGCGGATGTGGTCGCGTCGGGAGATCGAGAACTACCTGGTCACTCCCGAAAGCCTGAGGGCCTTCGCGGTGAGGGGCCTGAGGACGGACGATCTCCTCGAGATGGCCGAGGCCAGGAACCGCCTGATCGTCCTCGAGTCCTGCCTCAAGGAATTGACGGATGCGCTGCGCCTGACCCGGAAGGACCCCTGGGGACCGGACATCAAGGTGACAGACGAGTTTCTCGACCTGCTCTTCCCGCTGTTCCACGAGCGCCTGGGAATCCCGCAACGGACCTTCAAGCGCGACTACCACGAGCTGGCCGAGTCCATCCCCGTCGATCAGGTGCCCCCGGAGGTCTCGCAGGTCCTGGACCTGATCGCCGAGGTCGCTTCCCGGGCGACGCCCGAGGGGCCAGCGCCGTGGCCGTAGCCATGCAGTAGGGTCGGGGGCGCTGGCTTGGTCTTTTTGGGCAAGAGCTTCGTCGTTCCCTCGTTACGTATCACGGTTCCGTGTCAATAAATACTGTCAGTCCCAATACATGGGCCTCGTCAATAAACATTGTCAGGCTCAATATAAGAAGCCGGGAGACAGCCAGGGGCTCCGCCGAACCGCCGCCTGGTGAACGGGAACGTGGAAAGTGGCGCTGTGGTGTCGCAGGTCAGTGGGTGAATGGGTTGGGTATTGGATGGGCGTTGGGAGCTTGCGCGGGGTCCTCGGGCATGCCATACGGCGGGGGTGGATTCGCCCATGGCCCAGTCCCTGCAGGAGCGTTACGACGACGCGATGTTCGAGTTCACGCAGGAGAACTACGATGGGGCGATCGAGCGGTTGGAGGCGATCCTTCGGGAGGAGCCGGAGCACTTCGATGCGCGGCTGTCGCTGGGGATGGCATGGTGTCGGAAGGGGGATTTTGCCAAGGCGATCGAGGAGGGGCACCGGGCGGAGACGTTGCGACCGCACGAGCAGTTGGTGCACACGAATCTGTCGTTGTTCTACATGAGGGCCGGGGACAAGAAGACGGCGGAGCATCACGGGTTGCAGGCGCGGATTGCGTCGTGGCGGGGCAACATGGACAAGCCGGCGTCGGACGCGCCGGAGGAGGAGCCGGAGTTGCGGATGGCGGGGGCTCCGAAGCCTCCGGTGCGGAAGGTTCCGGCTCCGAGCGAGTTTCCCGACATGCCATGGAAGCGGAAGGCCCCGGCCCCGTCGGCCACCGAGTCGGGCAAGGGGCAGGAAGGAGGTGCGGCATGAGTGAGTTCGTGGCGGTCGCGCAGGCAGACAGTGTGGCGGAGGGCGAGGGGCGGACGGTGGAGGTGCGGGGCCGCCGGTTTGCGTTGTGGCGTGTGGAGGGGGCGTTTCATGCGATCGATGACGCATGTCCGCACCGGGGTGGGCCGCTGGGGGCGGGGGTATTGCAGGATGGGCGGGTGCATTGCCCGTTGCACGGCTGGGCCTTCGATCCCCGGACGGGGGCGTGTCTGAGCAATCCGGAGCGGCCGGTGGCCTGTTATCCAACCAAGGTTGAGGACGGGGTGGTCTGGATCGATCTCCAATCTTCTCAAAACGTATGAAGTCCGCTTACGAACTCGCGATGGAAAGGCTGGCGAAGGCGTCCCCGACGGTAAAGTTGACCGACGAGCAGAAGGGTCAGCTGGCCGAATTGGATTCCGTGTACCGGGCGCGGATTGCGGAGCGGGAGATTTTCCTGACCGGGCAGCTTCAGGAGGCGGCGATGAAGGGGGATTTCGAGGCGGTCGCGCAGTTGGAGCGGCAGCTGGCGTCGGAGCGGAAATCGCTGGAGGCCGAGTGTGGGGAGAAGAAGGAGAAGGTGCGTTCCGGCGTGGGCGGGTGACGGCGTGAGGCGGGGGGGGCGCCTGGTTGGGGGAAGGGTGCGATCAGGCCTGCTTGAGTCCGCGGCGCCAGAGGTCGAAGTGGTAGATCGCCACGACGACAAGGGAATGGCGGATGGTGCCATTGGCGACGAGGTGTGGCAGATCGTCGGCAGGGACGAGACGGGTGGCGATGTCCTCGCCGGGATCGAAATGATGGAGGCCGGTGGGGCGGCAGTCTTCGATAAGGACGGTGTGGCAGGTATTGGATTGGATGGCGGGGTTGGGGGCGATGTTGCCGAGGAGGCGTGCGCGGGATCCCTCGTAGCCGGTTTCCTCACGGAGTTCGCGGATGGCGGTGGCCACGGGGGAGGCGTCGCCGGGGTCCATGACGCCGCCGGGGACTTCGAGATCGATCGAGGCGGTACCGTGCCGGAACTGCTCGACCAGGATCGCCTGTCCGTCCGGGGTGAGAGCGAGGATGTTGACCCAGTCCCGGGAATCGAGGACGAAGAAATCGTGTTCGCAGCCGGTGCGGGGCGAGCGGCGCCAGTCCTGGCGGAGCCGGAAGATGCGGAAGTCGCCGAGGGTTTCGGAGCGGAGGAGGGGCCAGGGCTGGATGGGAGGGTTCACGGGAGCCAGAGACGGAGGACGGGGCCGAGGAGGAGGGCGGGGAGGTAATCGGCCAGGGGCACTTTGCGGACATCGAGGACCACGAGGACGGTCATGGTGACGAGGAGGCCGGCGACGGCGAGGAGGCCGGGCATGAGGCCGGGGTGGTGCATCCAGGGTTTGAGCGAGGCGGCACCGAGGGTGATCGAGCCTTGAAAGGCGATGAGTGGGAGGGCGGCGACCAGGGTGCCGACGCCAAGGATCCGGGCCAGCGCAAGGGCGGCGAGACCGTCGATGGCGGCCTTGATGACAAGGGCGCGGGGGTCACCGGGGAGGCCGTCGAGGAGGGCGCCGACGAGGGCGAGCGGGGTGGCGCAGCAAAGGATTGTGGTGACGACCAGACCTTCGGAGAAATCGGGGCGTCGGGAGCTGCGGACTTTGGCAAAGCGTTCGCGGGCGTAGCGACCGAGGGCGTTCAGTTGCCGTTGGAATCCGAGGGCCCTGCCGAGGGCGCCGGCCAGGACCAGGGCGAGCAGGGCAAGGGCGAGTTGGGCAAGGACGCGGCCGGGCGAACCGCCGATCCCGCTCCAGACGAGGTGGAGACCGGTCCAGAGGGCGGCTGCGGCGATGAGGGCTTTGAGCAGCCATTGAGCGCGTGGCGACGGGTCGCGGCGCACGGTCAACCCCACGCATCCGCCGAGGAGGATGGCGCCCGCATTGATCCATGTGCCGACCACGGACGGAGGGAATCAGTCCGGACTGACCGCCGCCAAGGCGAAAGGGGTTGGAACGGTGGAATCGGCGTGGGGAAGGGGAGGGGTGGGCTCGCCGAACAGGCCCCTCCTGGCGTCGGTGAGGGCGGGTGGAGGAGCGCTACGGCTGGCGGGCGCCGAGGTCGAGGCACCAGAGGCTGCCGGCGGCGTTGCGGAGGTAGAGTCGCCCGTGGGAGAGGACCGGGGTGGTCCAGAAGCGGCCTCCGCCGATCTGGGCTCGGGAGACGGGCTGGAAACCTTCGGGACTGGCGGGACCGATGAGGAGTTCGCCGCGTTCGCCGATGACGATGAGGTATCCGTTGGCGATGGAGAGGGCGCCGTGATTGGGGTCGTCGAAGGTCCACTTTACCTGACCGGAGTCCAGTTCGACGCAGCGCAGGCGGGCCTTGCCGTGATCGCCGTCGATGGCATAGAGGTGGCCGTCGAGGAGGACTGGGGCGTTCATCTGGCTGCGGATGTTCTTGTTTTCCCAGACCACGGCGGGGCGGGAGCCGCGGATTTCGAGGAGGGCGGCGCCCCGGTTGTAACCGGAGGCGAGGAAGACGCGATTGGGGCCGGCCACGATGGGGTCGGCGGCATTGACATCGTGGCTCGTTCTCCAGGCATGACTCCAGACTTTGCGACCGTTATCGGCGCGGACGGCGGCAAGTTCCCGGGCGCCGAAGAGGAGGTAAAGGGACTGTCCGGCGTGTTGGAAGGGGACGGGGGTGGCATAGCCGGACTCGGCGGTGCCGGACTTCCAAAGGAGGCGGCCGGAGTGTTTGTCCACGGCGGCGCCGTGGGCCCCGACGTTCAGGACGGCGCGATCGCCATCGATGAGGACGGAACCGGCGAATCCCCAGGTTGGAATCCTGGCACCAACTTCGCGGGCGATGTCCTTCTGCCAGGCGACGGCGCCGGTGGCGGCGTCGAGGGCGAACAGGTCGCCGCGGCGGCTAAGGAGGTACACGCGATGGCCGTCCACGGTCGGGGAGGCGCTGGTTCCGCCCTCGTAGTATTTGGGATCGAGGGGTTGTTGGTAACGATGCTGCCAGAGGACCTGGCCGGTGGCGGCATCGAAGGCGTGGAGGGTATCGTGGTCCTCGCGGTTGCCGGTGGTGAAGGCTCGTCCGTCAGCGACGCTGACCGCGGCGAATCCGATGCCAACCTGGGCACGCCAGAGGACCGGGGGGCCGTCGGGCGGGAACAGGGGGTTCCAGTCGGATTCGAGCGAGATTCCGGTACGTTCCGGACCACGCCAATGCGGCCAGTCGTTGGCGGCAACGGTTGCGGGGAGGAGGGCGAGGAGGGCGAGGAGGGAAGGGGTACGGGAGGCCAGGGGGGCGAGGGATTTCATGGGAAGGCGGCAGGTGGCGCGGAACCTAGCGGGCGCGACGGGGGCGTCAACCGGGTCCGAGCATCAGGCAGAACATGGCGTCGCGGAGTTTCGGTTCGAACCAGGTGCTCTTGGGGGGCATGATGCCGCCGGCATCGGCGATGGCCATGAGGTCCTCGATGCCGGTGGGGTGCATGGAGAAGGCGCAGGCGAACTCGCCGTTCTGGACGCGATGTTCGAGTTCGTCCGTGCCGCGGATGCCGCCGATGAACTGGATCCGGTGGCTGGTGCGGGGATCGTCGATGGCGAAGAGGGGTTGGAGGATGCGGTCCTGGAGGAGGGTGACGTCGAGGGCCTCGATGCCGGAGCGGCCTTCCAGGAGGTCTGGACGGAAGGAGAGCCCGTGCCAGCGGCCGTCGAGGAAGAGACTGAGCGAATGTTTGGCGGAGGGGGAGGCGGGGGCGCCGGGGTGAAGTTCACAGGTCCCGGCCAGGAGGGCGAGGAGACGGCTTGGGGAGTGGCCGTTAAGGTCCTTGAGCCCGCGGTTGTAGGGAAGGATCCGCATCTGGTTGTGGGGGAAGATCACGGTCAGGAACCCCGCGGCATTGGCGGCGCCCTGGCGGGCTTGAAAGACGCGGGCGGCGGCGGCACTGCGGTGGTGCCCGTCGGCGATGTACAGACGGGGGATGCGGTCGAAGAGGTCGCTGAGGCGACGGACGGTCCCGGGATCGGCCACACGCCAGGAGGTGTGGCGGACGTTGTCGGCCGCGGTGAAATCGACGAGTGGGGGGCGGTCCGTCTGGTCGGACACGAGGGTGTCGATTTCGGGTTGGGCGCGGTAGGTGAGGAAGACGGGTCCGGTCTGGGCGTTGAGGGTGTCGATATGGCGGACGCGATCGTCCTCCTTGTCCACGCGGGTCAGTTCATGTTTGCGGATGATGCCATCGAGGTATTCCTGGCAACTGGCGGCGGCGACGAGGCCGGTTTGGGAGTGGGAACCGACGCACTGGCGGTAGAGGTAAAAGGACGGTTGGGCATCGCGGACGAGGGCCCCCTGATCGATGAGGCGCCGGAGATTGTCACGACCGCGGGCGTACACTTCGGGGGCGTAGGGGTCCGTGCCGGGAGGGAGTTCGATCTCGGGTTTGCTGACGCGGAGGAAGCTCAGGGGATTGCCATCGGCGATGGCCCGGGCTTCGTCCGTGGACATGACATCATAGGGCAGTTCGCAGAGGCGCGGGGCGATGGAGGGTTGGGGGAGGAGGGCGGCGAATGGGTGAATGGTGGCCATGGCAGAAGCGCGGAGGAGGGTAGCGGCGGGGCGGCGGGCGGGACCAGAGGAGATTTCCCGGCCTCAATCTTGACGGCCCGGCGAGAGTTCCCTTAGAACGCGCGGCGAGCCTCGTTGGAGCAAGGGGCAGTCGAATTGGAACGATGGGGGGCGCAAGGGACTCATGGGGTGTAGGAACGACTGCGGGCTCGGCCGCGCGGGTTGGGGATGGCCTCGACGTGCGGTGTCATGACGCCTCTGGCATCCCGCCGGGCCTGGCGGGGAAGTACGGCCGGGGCTGGACTGCAAGCAACCGCCTTGGAAGATGAGCCCACCGAACAGATCAAGAGGGGATCCAAACACGGGAGCCGCCTGGCGTCTGGTTTGGATGGCGGGTGCCGTTGGATCGCTGATGGGGTTGCCCTTGGCGACATGGGGACAGGGGGAGACGGGGATCATCGAACTGGAGCCGATGGTGGTGGTGGGTTCGTGGATTCCCCGGATGGAGGGGGTGACTTCCAGCCCGGTGGAGGTCATCGAGGCAGACGTGTTGCGCCGGGTGGCGGCGACGGATGTGATGGATGCGTTGAGGAAGACGCAGGTTGGTTTTTTGGGGAGCGACAACATCGGGCGGGAGGTGAACAACGGCGGGTCGGGGGAGTCGCGGGTGGCGTTGCGCAATCTGCCGACGCTGGTGCTGTTGAACGGGAGGCGACTGGCGAATTCCGCCTTGAGCAACGGATCGGCGGTCGATCTCAACACCGTTCCCGTCTCGATGATCGAGCGGATCGAAGTGCTCAAGGACGGGGCTTCGGCGATCTACGGGGCGGACGCGATCGGGGGTGTGGTAAACGTGGTGTTGAAGAAGGGATACCACGGGGCGGAGGTTGGGGGGCAGTACGGATTCACGACGCGGGGCGATGGTTACCAGGAGTACTCGGCGTGGGTGACGGGCGGATTCTCGAACGATCGCAGTTCAATCACCGCGGGGGCCCGGTATCACTTCAACGATCCCCTGTGGACCCGGGACCGTGCGGTGGCCTCGTACGGGATCTCCGAATTGACGGCGCGCGGATTGTACCCGGCCAGTTACATCAGCCCGACCTATCCCGGCCGGGTGGATGGCTTTGTCCTGGCCGGTTCGCCCTACGCGCAGGGGCATCCGCGGTATGATCCGGGGATGGTGACGGTTCCGGAGCGATTTCTTGGGGGGGTATGGACGATTGAAGATCTGGTGGAGGCGGGGGTGTACATCCCGTTGGCGGAGACGCCGCAGGGATCCGAGTTGGCGGATGCGGGGTGGACGCTTTTTCCGCTGAACAACACGGCGGAGGACACCTATTCGATCCTGCGCCAGGACCGCCGGCAGGTGGCGATGCAGGGCGAGCATGCGCTGTTCGACGACCGGTTGGTGTTGTACGGGGACTTCCTGTTTGCCGATCACCGATCGACGGGTGCGCTGGCGGCGGCGCCGGCGTTCTCCCTGGGCGGCAACCAGGTGAGCATTCCTGCTGACAATCCGTACAATCCGTTTGGGGTGACCCTGGGGGCGGGCGGGTTGGGGAGTCCGCGGGTAACCACCCGGTTCACGAATCTCGGTCCGCGCTATTCGGAGTCGGACACCTCCTATTACCGGGTGTTGGCCGGCCTGCGGGGGCGCTTGGACGAGCCGGGGGGCGGCATCGAGGACATCGCGTGGTCGACGGGCTTCAACTACAACCGGAGCGACCAGCGGCAGATCACGCGCAATGCGCCGTCCGTGCCGGCATTGAACCTGGCTCTGACTCCGGATTTCGCGGCCGATCCCTCGGGCCGGTTGAGTCTGTTGCGGACGGCGGCGGGTGTGGCGTTGCCGACGTACGATTACTTCGGGCTACCGGGCAATCCCCGCAATGATCCCCGGACATTGGAGGCGATCCGGGCCGGCACGTTTCGTGACGGGGCATCGGAGCTGCTGGATGCGGATCTTTTGGTCTCGGCGCGGGCGATTGAATTGCCGGCCGGCAAGGTGGCGTTTGCAGTCGGTGGGCTGTTCCGGTGGGAAAGCCTGAGCACCACCTACGATTTTCTGACGCGCAACGGGCTCGCGCTGGGGGTGCCGGCATCGGGGGATTTCCCTGGGGGTGGGCGCCGCACCTGGGCCGGGTTTGTCGAGACCGGTATTCCGGTGGTGTCGCCTGACATGGCGGTGCCGGGCGTGGCCTCGTTGGAGATCGCGGCGGCCGGGCGATTCGAGTGGCTGGACCCGGGCGGAAGCACGCAAGTGCCGAAGGTGGGGATCAAGTGGGAGCCGGTGGGCGACCAGGTGGCCTTGCGCGGGACGTACTCCCGGGGTTTCATCGCGCCAAGTCTGTTCGAGTTGTACGGCTCGCCCCAGGAATCCTACCCGCTGTTGTCATTGCCGGATGGTTTTGGGCAGGTGCAGTACACCCAGTTCGCCGATCCGAACCTCCGGCCCGCCACGGCGGCCATCTGGACCGGCGGCGTGGTCTGGACGCCGGAGCGCTTGCGGGGTCTGACGCTGTCGCTGGACTACTACCGCATCGACAATCCCGGCATCAGCACCTTCGACTTCCAGTCGTACGCCAATAGCCTGAATGCGCTGGGTTCGGCCTCGCCGTTTGCTTCAGGGTTTATGTTCGGGGACGGGACCCGGCTCAGTTCCACCGCCCCCAACCAGGTGACGGTGGCGAACTGGGGGAATGCGGACATTGTGCCGACGCCGGGGCTGGCGCAGCGGACCGACGGCCTGGATCTCGGCGCGGCGTATGAATGGCGGACGGATACGGCCGGCACCTTTCAGGTCGGCGCCTCGGCCAACATCCTGTTGAACTACGAATTCCGCACGACTCCAGGCGGGCCGTTCCATGGGTACGGCGGGCAGTACACCGACATCTTTACGATACCCGGGGGACAGGGGACGCTGCCGGACTGGAACCTGGCGTTGCGTTTCGCGTGGGAGTACCGGGACCTGACCTTCAGCGTCTTTTCGCGGTACATCCCTGGTGTCGAGGACTTGGGAGTGTTGCATCCCGCAATCGGCGAAGACTACCACGGCTATACCCTGGATGATCGGAAGTGGGACGTGGCGCCATGGTTCACTGTGGACTTACAGCTTGCGTATGAGTTCGGCCGGAGCCGCCCGGGACAGCGATGGGCGGACGGCCTGCGGGTGGCGGTCGGGTGTCAGAATGTGTCCGACGAGGAAGTCTCCCTGGTGCCTTCCTCCAGCGAGGACAATACGGACAAGTCGACCTACAACATCCTCGGGCGGCTGGTGTATTTTCAGGTCTCAAAGCGGTTTTGAGGTCGTCGCAGGGAAATGCTGGATCATGGGTGCGCGTGGGGGTGGCAGGACGTTGCATCCCCGAGCCACAGGCCAGATCTGGTGTATTTCCCCCGAGGCAGGGCGCGTATCGCGACCTCGGCGGTGCTGTCCCAGATGCGGTTCATCAGCCCACCGCATTGACACGGAGATCCCGCAACACGGTGAGCCCCGGGATCGGGGCGCCTCGAATGATCCGAGCGCCGCTCTTGCGTCGCTTCCCGAACTTATCCCGGTGCTGCTCCCACATCTGGTCCACAAACTCCTTCGATCCCAGGAACACCCCGTCGGTCATGTGCCGGATCCGTAGCCGCAGGATCTGGCCCAGCGGTAACTCTCCGCCCCGCGCCAGTTCCGCCCGGATCGCCTCCGGATCGAACACCCGCTTGTCGCTCCGCCCCGACGTCCCGCCAATCACATAGAGGGCCAGGCGATATTCCGCTGACGCAGCGCTCCAATCGGTTGCGCCCAGGAAACCCATGATTCCGCGGCGGATGACCTTGTCGCCGGTGAGGGCGGCGGCGTAGCCGCAGAAGCGGTAGTCTTTGGGATCGTTGACCAGCCCGGCGCGGACGGGGTTGAGGTCGATGTAGGCGGCGATGGCGCGCAGGGTGCTGGGGCAGTCTTCCACCAGGACACTGCGGAAGCGTTCGCCCCAAAGGTAGCCGGTGCGGTCGTGACGGCGGTTGTACCAGCGGGAGAAGCGTTGCTTGAACTCCTGAAGGAAGATGGAGAGGTCGGCGATGCGGGAGAGGACGGCCTGGCGGATGTCGTCGGGGATGGGTTGGCCCTTGTTGACTGCGGCGCGGGCGAGGGAGGGGAGGGTGGCCTTGGGCCCGTAGAAGTCCTCGAGTTTGGCGAGGATGACGTCGTCCGGGATGGAGTCGGGAAGGGGCTTGGGGGGGACGCGGATGAGGAGATGGAAGTGGTTGGACATCATGCAGAAGGTGATGATGTCGATGTCGCAGAACCGGGCGAGGTGGTGGAGGAGATTGAGGAGTTTGTTCTTCCCGGAGTCATCGAGGAGGTGTAGGCCGCCGGCGACGCGGGACATGCAATGATAGGTGGCGGGGAGCATGGGGTCGGCGGTGATGCGCGGGGTTCTCATGAGGTTGAGTTGGGTGAGGGAGACGCGGGTGGGGTGTGCGGAATGATGGGGTGAAGGATGATCGATGAGTAAGAGGGCGTCAATTGCAAAAGGACTGACTAATTAACAAATGGTCTAACAGTCTGTATCCCTGTCCGGGAAAACTTAAACAGCCTGGCTTATTAAATTAAATGTAGACGATCCTCCTGGGTTAACTGCAAAAAGTCTGGCCAGTTATCAGGATTCATGGGTCAATAGTAAATTGGCTGTCTATTTATTGGAATTCTCGGGCCGTTGATTGGGATTCCATGAGGATTTGGTTCGAGGCTGGGAATCGCCCTTCCGCGAGAGGTCTGATCCGGGCAGGATTGAGGCATGGCGACAAGGTCCGACGCAGAGATTCCGGGACGGGCCCCGGCGTTGGGGCGCGTTTTGGCCGGGGCTGTGCTGGCGCTGTTCCTGATGGTGGGTATGGGATTGTACTGGGTTTGGAGCCGGGCCCAGCGGGAGCGCGAGTGGCGGAATGCGGTGACCCTCGAATCCGGTGGGGTCGCCGGGCAGGCGGGGTCGGGTCCGGTTCCTTCGTCGGTATCGGAGCCGGCAGGGAGTCCGGACTAGACAAGGAGGGTGTCGTCCGGGTTGGGTGACGGATGTCATGAATGTCCCGGTCGAACGTGTGGTGGACTTGCTGGATCCGGCATTGAACCGCCTTCCATCGGGGTTCCTTGAGGAGGCCAGAGAGCGGGTGCGAAGCGGGGATCCGGCGGCGGTTCGGACGATTCCCGGGTCGTTCGCGTTGTGGGCGCGGGAGGGGAAAAAGGTGCGGATGGCGCGGTCGCTGGACCGGCCGATGCGATATTTCCTGGCGAAGCGGCACGAGGGTCCGGCGTTGATCGTGGCGGACCGGATTGACGCGCTCTATGCGTGGTTGAAGTCGGAGGGATTGGAGGGGCAGTTCCATCCGAGTTACACGCGGATGGTGCCGGCGCATTACGTGGTCGAGATCGAATTAGTTGGGTGTCCGGATCCGGACCCGGTGTACCGGCGGTTTCTGGATCCGGAGCGGAACTCACTTTCGGGGCAGCCGGACGAGATTGGGGCAATGTATGTTTCGGCGTTGTCGGGAGAGATTCTCAAGTGGCTGCCAACCATTCCGGAGGACGAGCCGGTCGGGGTGTGTTTCAGCGGGGGAATCGACAGCGGGGCGGTATTCATCTTGGCGTACCAGGCGATGCGGCAACTGGCGATGAACCCGTCGCGGCTGAAGGCGTTCACGCTGGATCTGGGTGGCGGGGCGGACCTGGCGCAGGCGCGGCGTTTTCTCGAGTCGCTGGGACTGGCGTTGTTCCATGAACCGGTCGAGGCGGATCCGGCGACACTCGATCCGGGGGAAGCGGTCCGGATCGTGGAGGACTACAAGCCGCTCGATATCGAGGCGGCGACGATGTTGATCGCGCTGCTGAAGGGGATTCGGGCGAGGTATCCGAAATGGCGCCATCTGGCGGACGGGGATGGCGGGGACGAGAACCTGAAGGACTATCCGATCGAGGAGAATCCCGAGCTGACGATCCGCTCGGTGGTGAACAACCTGATGCTGTACCAGGAGGGGTGGGGGGTGGGAAAGATCAAGCATTCGCTGACCTACAGCGGCGGGCTCAGCCGCAGCTATACGCGGACCTATGCGCCGATGCGGCATTTTGGATTCGCGGGGTTCAGTCCCTTCACCCAGCCGCACGTGGTCGAGATTGCGGAGGGGATTCCCTTTGCGGTGTTGACCGGGTACGACCACCAGCGGCTGTACGAGCTGAAGGGCGACATTGTGCGCCGGGGAATGAAGCAGGTGCTGGGGATCGATTTTCCGGTCTTCCCGAAGCGCCGGTTTCAACACGGGGTGCTGCCGTTGGAGGAATTGCGCCGGCGTGTGCCGGACCGTGAGCGTTTCTACCGACGGCAATTCGCGGAGCAGTATGGCGAGGCGGACCGTTGAGCAACGGGCTGGGGACTCGCGGAGCCTGCTCCTCCCTGCTGCATGGATACGGCAAAGGAGGGTGCGAATCGGATTCAACCCGGTTCAACCCACGAGTCCGCGGATGACGTTGCCGTGGACGTCGGTGAGGCGGAAGTCGCGTCCCTGGTAGCGGAAGGTGAGGCGCTGGTGATCGATGCCGCAGAGGTGGAGCATGGTGGCGTGGAGGTCGTGGACATGAACGACGTCCTGCACGGCGCGGTAACCCAGTTCGTCGGTTTCACCCCAGGCGATGCCGGGGCGCACGCCGCCACCGGCCATCCAGACGGAGAAGGCGAGGATGTGATGGTCCCGGCCGCTGCCCTGTCCCATGGGGGTGCGTCCGAACTCACCGCCCCACAGCACCAGGGTGTCGTCGAGGAGTCCGCGCTGCCTGAGGTCGGTGACCAGGGCGGCTGAGGCACGATCGACATCGGCGGCGGCGCTGCGCATGCCGGCCTCGATTTCGCCGTGATGGTCCCAGGCGCGGTGGTAGAGCTGGATGAAGCGCACGCCGCGTTCGGCGAGGCGGCGGGCCATGAGGCAGTTGGAGGCGAAGGTGCCGTCGCCGGGTTCGCGAATGCCGTAGAGTTCGAGGGTCTTGGCGGATTCGCCGCTGAAGTCGGTCAGTTCGGGCACAGACGTCTGCATGCGGAAGGCCATTTCGTACTGGGCGATCCGGGTGCGGATTTCGGGGTCGTAGCGTTGGTCGGCAAGGAGGCCATTGAGGCGTTGGACCTCTTCGACGATCTGGCGCTGGGCGCTCTGGCAGACGCCCTCGGGGTTTCCGATGTAGTGGACGGCGTCGCCGCGGGACTGGAACTGGATGCCCTGGAAGCGGCTGGGCAGGAATCCGCTGGACCACTGGCGGGCGGACACGGGTTGTTGTCCGTAGCGGCCGGCGGACGTGAAGACGACGAAGCCCGGCAGGTCCTCGGTCTCGGCTCCGAGACCGTAGAGGAGCCAGGAACCCATGCTGGGCCGGCCCTTGATGATCGAACCGGTGTTCATGAAGAAGTGGGCGGGGTCGTGATTGATCTGTTCCGTCTGCATCGAGCGGACGATGCAGAGGTCGTCGGCGATGGCCTGCTGGTGGGGGAACAGGTCGGCGATTTCGAGGCCCGATTCACCGCACTTCCGGAATCCGCAGAAGGGGCCGCGCGCTTTCAGTTCGGTGTTCTGCAACTGGGCGAGTTGTTGTCCGCGTGTGAACGACTCGGGGAACGGTTGTCCGTCGAGGGCTTGCAGGGCGGGTTTGTAGTCGAAGGTTTCGAGGTGGGACGGTCCGCCCGCCATGCAGAGGTGAATGATGCGCTTTGCCCGCACCGGAGCGTGGGGGGTGGTCACCACACCCGGCCAGCGTCCTTCGGAACCCGCGGGTTCGGCGGCCCTGGCATCGAGGCCCCGGCCCAGGAGGGTTGCCAGGGCCATCCCGCCCAAGCCGTAGGCCGAGCGTCCGAGGAAGGTGCGGCGGCACAGGTCCACCTGCGAACGTTCGGATAGGGGCGGCGATGCGTGCATGGGGGACACGGTAGCACGCCGGTCGCGCGCCTCGCAGCCGGAAAAGGGAGGGCGGAGGGCGGATGGGTCAGGTCGGCGACATCGGTCATCGCGGATGGGGTCACCAGGGTGAAGTCGTCGGTGAATCGATGGGTGACATGGATTCCGCGGGGGAGGCGGGCGGGCGGGCACAGCACGCCGAGGTCCAGATCGCCTGCAAGCAGGGCGTCAGGGATTTCCCGCCCCGAACGGTACGCGACGCGGCAGGAATGGACACAAATAGACCGGCATCTAAATGGTGACGGCGCCGATTAAGAGGCCCGGCAAACTCAGGTTGACGGTCAACAATAAAACAACCCAGCGCGCCGCGAATGGATGGATTACAAAAGAATTGTCGTTTGAATGTTGACCTTTCAAATAGTCGGGCTGGCACATAGAAGTTGACTCAAATAAATAAATAGGCTGGCGCATAAACGGAGAGCATTGGCAGCGACGGGGGGTGAGGGCCGGGTCAGTCGAGGCGGCGCCAGAAGAGGTTGGCCCACTGGGCGGGGCGGGGCGGGGGGATGAGGACGAGGGGGGCCTGAGGGGGGATGCCTGGGAGTTCGAACCCGGTTCCGAGGGGGCGACCGTTGATCTCGATGGCGAGGTGGTTGCCGCGGAGGCGGAGGAGGGCGCGGTTCCATTGTCCGGGCGGGTTTTCCCCGGAGCGATCCCGGGCGGTCCATGGGGCGAGGACGGTGGCCAGATTGTAGCCGCGGGGGCGGACCAGGCGGGTCCAGTCGCCGGGTTGTTCGCGGTCGGGCCAGCGCCAGTCGAGGATGAGTTCGCCGTCGCCGAAGGAGTGTTCGGAAACCAGCGGGGTGGCGTCGTCGCCGCCGAGACTGGCGAGGGTCCAGTCCTCGACGCGCCAGGATCGGGCGACGGCTTCGGTCCAGTGCCAGCCTGAACCGTCCACGCCGGAGTAGAGGGGATGGAAGCCGAGGGCGGGTTCGGCGATGTGTTCGGGGGGGAGGGCTTCGCGGGCGGGGAGTTCGCGGAGGCGGAGGTTGCGGAACTCGACGGGGGAACCTTCGGATTCGAGGCAGATGTAGCCCTTGCGGGGGGAGGCGCTGTGGCCGCGGGTGACGATTTTGCCGTTGACGGCGAGGGAGATGGCGCCGTCCACGCACTCGATGCGGTAGTGATTCCACTCGGGGGAGGGGCGGGAACGCTTCTCGATGGGGAAGGCGCGATCGCCGCCGCGTCCGTTGATGGGGACCATGCGGGCGCCGTGGATGGGGAAGATATCGCCGTCGGAGGTGAACCAGGTGCCTTCGCGGCCATCGAGGACCTGGACTTCGATACCGCGGATGAAGGGTTGACCGGGGGCGGTGAGGGCATCGGCCCAGACGAACACGCCGGCGTTGCCCTGGGGCCGGAGGTGACGCCATTCGAGTTCGAGGATGAAGTTCTGGTACATCCGGTCGGTGCGCAGTTCGCCGATGGGGAAGCCGGTGCAGTGGATGAGGCCGTTGGTGGCGCGCCAGGTGCCGGGGGCGCAGTTGACGTTGACCCAGCCATCGAGGTTGTGGCCGTTGAAGAGGGGGCGGAATCCATCTTCGCCACGGCCCGACATGGCGAGCAGCAGGAGGGCGGCGGGAACTCCGAGGGGAATCTTCATGGGGAAGATCCTGAACGGAAGCGGGGCGCGCGACAGCGACAAAAAGCGGGGGACAAGAAAGAAGCCGGCGGTCTGCACAGGCAGACCGCCGGGACCACATTCGTGTGTCAGCAAAGGCGCCGACGTCCGGAGACACCGACGACTGGCGGATGGGAGGCAGGGCAGGTGTCCCCGCTAGGGCGGCGGAGACGGCGGGGGGCGACCTCGACCGTGGTTACGGTTTGAAGTGCCATCCTCATGGCATGGGTGAAAGCATCGCCTGTGCCAGCGACGGACGGCGTGGGGGGCGGGCGGAAGCGGGGGGTAGTTGGGCGGTATTTTGGCCGAGTCTGGCTGGCGTGGGGCGGGACCCGGGTTGCGAAGTGAACAGGCTGGCTAATTTGCGACGCCCCGGGCGGGGGCGGGGTCGATGGCGAGGAAGTCCACTTTGGCGCTGAGTTCGGGGATGAGGAAGGCGTCGGGGTCGCGGATCTGGACCTTGATCTGGAGGGTTCCTTTCTGGCGGCTGGCTTCGGGGGCGATTTCGACGACTTCGCCGTCGTAGACGCGGTCGAGCCAGGCTTCGGGGCTGACCCGGCAGAATTGGCCGAGCCGGACCTTGGAAAGATCTGCCTCGTTGAGGTCGATTTCGACCTGGAGATCCGTGGGATCGCCGACGGAGATGAGGGCGGTGCTGGGGCCGCGGGTACCGCCGAAGCTCTGGGGGGTCACCAGTTCATTGGGATCGACCATTTTTTCCAGGACGACGCCGTTGATGGGGGAACGGATGACCGTCCAGTCGATCCAGGTGTCGATGCGGGCGAGCTGGCCTTCGAGGGATTTGAGGTCGGCGCGGGCGGCGGCGACATCGAGCCGTGCGAAGTCGAGGGCCTGCTGGGTTTCGATATTGGCGGCGGCGAGACGTTCGATGCGGCGCAGTTCGAGTTGGGCGCGTTCGATGCGGACGTGGGCTCCATCGAGTCGTCCGAGGACTTCGAGGCGCTGGGCCTGGTATTCGGTGTCGTCGAGCTGGACGACGACCTGGCCGTTGGTGACGGCGTCGCCCTTGGTGACGCCGATCCAGCGGACCTGACCCATGAAGCGGGGGCTGAGTTCGATGCGTTCGCGATTGATGATGTAGCCGCTGACGGTGAGGACCACGGTGTCGGAGGTCCCGCCCGGGGAGCGCGCGGGGTCCGGGGAAACCGGAGGCGGGGTGGACGACCGGTCGGAGCGGGTGCCGGCGGATCTTGCGGAGGGAGATGTTGGGGATGATGCCGGGGCGGCGGGATCGCGGGAGGACGCGGAGGTGCGGGACTGGGTGGATCCGCGGCCGGTCACGACGCGGTCCGACTCGGTTGTCCAGGGTTGCCAGGTGAGGACAGCGGCGACGGCGAGGAAGGCGACCGTGCCGAAGAGGAGCCAGAAGCTTCCCTGGGACCGGCGCTTGGCGGCCGGGTCGATACGAAGGCGGGCGACCTTGGACGTGGAGGGCGGATTCATACGGACTTGAGGGAGGCGATGACCGGGAGCCGGGCGGCGCGGACGGCGGGGAGGAGGGTGCCGAGGACGCCGACGATCCAGGCAAAGACCAGGCCTTTGAGCATCACGGCGGGGGTGACCTGGAACTCGAAGACGGATTCGCTGAAGGTTTCGAAGTTCAGGGTCCCGACGGCATAGCCGTTGAGGAAGAGGGAAAGCAGGCAACCGACGGCGCCGCCGAGGGTGGCGAGGAAGACGCCCTCGATGAGGAAGCTGAGGACGACGGTGCGGCGGCGGAAGCCGAGGACGCGAAGGGTCCCGATCTCGCGGGTGCGGGCACCGACGGCGGCGTACATGGTGTTCATGGCAGCGAAGACGGCGCCGACGGACATGGCGAGGGCGAGGAAGTTGCCGAGCCATTTGATGGGCGTGGCGGTGCCGGTCTGGGAGGCGTAGTACTCGCTTTCGATGTGGGCAATGAGCTGGAGGCGCCTGTCGTTTTCGATGCGGTTCATGAGGGCCTCGCGCGCCGCGTCATCGCGGGGGCGGAGGAGGAGGCTGGAGTATTGTTCACGGTCGAAGAGGGCCCGGGCCTCGTCGGCGTCCATCCAGATCTCGGAGTCGAACGCGCTGCGGTTGCCGTCCATGTGTCCCACGACGGTGAAGGTGGCGGGACCGCTGCGGAACTGGTCGCCGATGCCGAATGATTCGAAGCGCTGGGCGAGGCGTTGGGAGACGACCACCTCGCGGCGGCCGGGTTGGAACCAGCGTCCGGCGACGAGGCGCACCTGGGGGCGGAGGGCGGGGCCGCGTGGGGAGGTGCCGCGGAGGAGGACATTGGCTTCGCCTCGGCCTTCGGAGCGGGGGAGGTTGAGGAGGACGAGGACATCGGCGGAGACGAGGGGTTCGTCGGCGTCGGTGCGGGCGATTTCAGGGCTGTAGAGGAGGGTGCGCCACTGTTCGCGGGAGACGATGCTGCTGGACTCGGCGGTTGAGCCACGGCGGACCACGAGGAGCTGGTCGGGGCTGCCGGTATTGGCGCTGCTGCGTTCGATGCCGGCCGCCATGGCCTGGAGGAGGATGTACACGCCGACGACGAGGGCGATGCCGAGGAGGGTGGCGACCGTGGAGCGCCAGCGGACGAGGACGTTGCGGACGTTGTACTTGAGGGGAAGGGCCATGGGGTGGCGGCGGTGGCGGGGGGGATGGGGTGTCAGTCGAGGGTTCTGAGGCCTTCGACGACGCTGGTACGGGCGACGGCCAGGGCGGGGGGGATGGAGGCGAGGATGCCGAGGGCGGCGGCGACGGTGAAGGCCATGGCGAGGATGCGGGGGGTGACCTCGAAGTAGAGCATCATGCCGCCGCTGAGCTTCTGGATGTCGATGGACTGGAAGAGGAGGAAGGCGCCGCCGGCCCCGAGGAGGGCGCCGAGCATCGAGAGTCCGAAGCTTTCGGCGAGGATGAAGCCGAACAGTTCGCGGCGGCGGTAGCCGAGGGCCTTGAGGATCGCCAGCTCGCGGAACCGTTCGCGGATGGCCATGCTCATGGTGCTGACGGCGACGAGGAGGAGGGTGAAGACGACCACCCCGCTGATCGAGCCGATGAGGAGTTTGATATTGCCCCACATGGACACGAAGCCCATCTGGAACGCGCTTTCCGTCTCGGCCCGGACCTCGGCCGAGGTGTTGGCGAAGGTGGCGTTCAGGGTCGAGATCACTTCCGGCGCCACCTCGGCGGAGGCGGCGCGCACCCACCAGGTTCCGACCGTTTCGGAGCCGCCCAGCATTTCGTCGAGGTGGCGGTGGTGGAAGAACACCGAGCGGTCATCGAGGGTGCCGGAGTACGAGCCGGCGATGCGGAGATCGAGGTCCACGGGGTAGAAGGTGCCGGTCAGGCGCAGGCGTTCGCCGACGGAGAGGCCGTAGCGTTCGAGGGTGTCGCGGCCGACGATGCAGGAGCGGTGGTCGGCGAGCCAGTCGGCCAGTTGTCCGGCTTCGACGCGGGCATCGACGAAGACGTTGGTGAAGGCGACGGGATCGACGGCGAACTGGGCGAAGGGCGTGAAGGCCTCGTCGCGGAAACGGCCGCCGAAGAAGGTGAACGGGGTCACCGCTGCGATGCCGGGGATCCGTTCGATGATGGGGCGCTGGCGGGCGGGGAGGGGCATGCCGAGGGAGACCTTGTTGCGGACGGCGATGCGGAGGGAGGCACCGACGTCTTCGGGCGGCAGGGTGAACTCGCGTTGCAGCGTCTGGAGCAGCACGAGGAGGAAGAGGCTGGCTGCCACGCTGAGGGTGGACAACAGGGCCCGGCGCTTGTTGCGGAGGGCATTGCGGAGGACGAATCCGGGCAGCGTCATGGGGGCGGGGGACGGCGGGGAGGAGGGGGCAGCGGGATCAGGCGGAGAGTTCGCCCTTTTCGAGGTGGACCTGGCGGGAGCCGAAGGCGGCGGCCTTGGGATCGTGGGTCACCATGATCACCGTCTTGCCGTGATCGCGGCTGAGGGAAGCGAGGATTTCGAGCACCTCATTGGCGGAATGGGCGTCGAGATTGCCGGTCGGCTCGTCGGCGACCACGAGGCTGGGGTCGGTGACCAGGGCGCGGGCGATGGCGACGCGCTGTTCCTGTCCGCCGGACATCTGCCTTGGGAGGTGTCGGCTGCGGTCGGAGAGGCCGACCAGGTCGAGGGCGGTTTCGACCAGGTGACGACGTTCGCGGCGACCGAGGCGGGTGAGGAGGAGGGGCAGTTCGACATTCTCGAAGGCGGTGAGGACGGGCACGAGGTTGAAGCTTTGGAACACGAACCCGACGTTGCGGTTCCGCCAGTCGGCCAATTGCGATTCGTTGAGGAGGGTGATGTCGATGCCCTGGACGTGGAGTTCGCCGCGAGTGGGCCGGTCGATGCCGGCGATCAGGTGGAGGAGGGTGGACTTGCCGGAGCCCGAGGGTCCCATCAGGACCAGGAACTCCCCGGCCATGATTGCGAGCGAGACGCCGTTGAGCGCGGCCACTTCGACATCGCCCTGGCGGTAGATTTTGAAGACCTCGCGCACATCCACGACGGCGTCTTCGGGGCCGGGCCGGCCGCCTCCGGGGGGGGGGCCCGGCGCGATTGAAAGCTCCATGGTGGAGGGAGATTACGGACCGGGGGGGCCTTGGCAATGTCGGGGACGGCGGACGCCCGGACACCGAACGTGGCCTGACGACGGGCGGGATCAGCCGCGGAAGTAGAGGTAGGCCATGAGGATGAGGACCAGGACGAGGGCGGAGGCGATGACTTCGCCGCGGCCCCAGCTGGAGCGGCTTTCGGAGCGTTGTTCGGGGGTGACGGTGGCGAAGGTGAGGCCCCGGATGCGTTCGTCGGAGGGCGGGGCGGTGAGGTAGCTGACGCCGAGCATGGTGGCGGCGCTGACGAGGAGGATGAGGATGCTGAAGTACTGGAAATAGATCTGGTTGACGATCCAGAGGAACGAACCGGGCGGGTAGCCCTGGGCGTAGCCGTCCATGCCCAGGGCGATGGGGGTGTCCACCGCGAGGCGGAAGAGTCCCATGGCAAACCCGACGAGGAGGGCGGCGAGGCAGCCCGGGCCATTGAGGCGTTTGAGGAAGATGCCCATGAAGAAGACGGCGAAGATGGGCGGGGCGAGGTAGCCCTGCATGGCCTGGAGATAGAAGTAGAGGCCCTGGGAGCCCTTGATGACGGGGATCCAGAGGAGACCGACGGCGACCATGGCACCGACGGCGATGCGGCCCATGCGGACGAGTTCGTGCTGGGAGGCGGCGGGCCGGAATTTCTGGTAGAGATCGACGGTGAAGAGGGTGGAACTGGCGTTGAAGACGCCGGCGAGGGAACTCATGAGCGCGGCGAGAAGGCCGGCGACGACGATGCCCCGGAGGCCGACTGGCAGGACATGGGAGACCATGAGGGGGTAGGCGCCCTGGGCGGCACTGCGATTGGCGACGGTCTGGCCGCCTTCGACGGTGAGGAGGGAGTTGAGTTCGGGCACCTTGCCGGAGAGGGCGAGGGCGAAGCAGATCATGCCGGGGATGATGAAGATGAAGACCGGCAGGAGTTTGAGGTAGGCGGCGAAGATGGTGCCGCGGCGGGCGTCGCGTTCGCTTTTTGCGCCGAGGGCGCGCTGGACGATGTACTGGTCGGTGCACCAGTACCACATGCCGATGACGGGGGCGCAGACGAGCATGCCGAGCCAGGGGAAATTGCCGTTGAAGTACCAGGCCTGGCGGACGACCTCGCCGGCGGCGTTGGTTTCGAGGACGGGGGCCCAGGTGCCCTCGACGCCGGCGGGGACGAGGGGTTTCCAGAGGTTGAACATCTCGGAGGGCAGAACGGCGCGGAGTTCGCTCCAGCCACCGAGTTTGGCGAGGCCGAAGAGGGTCACAAAGATGGAGCCCAGGACGAGGACGACCGTTTGGAGGGCCTCGGTGTAGGCCACGGCGCGCATGCCGCCGAGGACCGTGTAGAGGCCGGTGGCGAAGAGGACGGCGATGGAACCGACCCAGAAGCTGTCGAGCCGGATGAAGCCGAGGTTGAGGGAGACCTCGGGGAGGAGGGCGCTGAACACGACGCCACCGGCGTAGATGCCGACGGCGACTTTGGTGAGGATGTAGGCGAGGAGGGAGATGATGGAGAGCACCCAGCGGGAGGCGGGGGAGAAGCGGCGTTCGAGGAACTCGGGCATCGTGTACACCCGGGAGCGCATATAGAACGGGACCAGGAGCCAGCCGAGGACGAGGAGGCACCAGGCATGGAGTTCGTAGTGGGCCATGGCGACACCGTCGGTGGCTCCCGAACCGGCGAGGCCGACGAGGTGTTCCGAGCCGATGTTGGAGGCGAAGATGGAGGCTCCGACGATCCACCAGCCGAGGTGACGTCCGGCGAGGAAGTAATCCTCGGCGGTGTCGCGCTTCCGGGAGACGGCCCAGGCGGTGATGCCGAGGAGGAGGCCGAAGTAGAGGAGGATGGTGAGCCAGTCGAAGGTTCCCAGACCGGCGCCGGCGGACTGGGCGAGGAGGGGGTGGGGGATCATGCGGGAGTTATTGGGTGGAGAACCGGTATTCGAGGGAGTGGAGATAGGTCTGGCCGGGGCGGAGGACCACGGAGGGGAACCCGGGGCGGTTGGGCGAGTCGGGGAAGTGCTGCGGTTCCATGCAGAACCCGTGGCGATGGCCGTACACCTGTCCGTCTTTGCCGACGATGGTGCCGTCGAGGAAGTTGCCGCCGTAGAACTGAAGGCCGGGCGCGGTGGACCAGACGTCGAGGATGCGGCCGGAGGCGGGTTCGGTCACCCGTGCCATGCGGGTCCACTGGCCGGGGCGTTTGTCGAAGACCCAGTTATGGTCGTAGCCGCCGCCGAAGCGGAGTTGTTCGTCGTCGAGGTGGACACGGGCGGCGATGGTGGTGGGGGTGCGGAAATCGAAGGGGGTTCCGGCCACGGGACGGAGTTCCCCGGTGGGGATGAGGGTGGAATCCACCGGGGTGAAGCGGGAGGCCGGCATGTGGACGACGTGACCGAGGACATCGCCGCGTCCGGCGAGGTTGAAGTAGGAATGCTGGGTGAGGTTGACGATGGTCGGGCGGTCGGTGCGGGCGATGAAGTCGAGGCGCAGGCCATTCTGGCGGGTGAGGGTGTACACCGCCTCGACGGTGAGGGTGCCCGGATAGCCCTCCTCGCCGTCGGGACTGACGTAGGTGAGGGAGAGGCGCGGGCCTTCGAGGGTGGCGCGGGCGCGGGCTTTCCAGACGCGCTTGTCGAAGCCGCGATCGCCGCCGTGGAGATGGTTGGGGCCGTTGTTGACGGCGAGGGTGTAGGGGACGCCGTCGAGGGTGAACCTTCCGGCGGCGATGCGGTTGCCGTAGCGCCCGATGAGACAGCCGAAGTAGGGCGAGGCGCGGAGGTAACCGTCGAGGGAGTCGTGGCCGAGGACGACATCGCCGAGGCGCCCGGCGCGGTCGGGGACGATGAGGGAGGTGACGATGCCGCCGTAGTTGCTGATGCGCGCCTCGACGCCGCCGGCCTGTCGGAGGATGTAGAGGTCCACCGGGGTGCCGTCGGGGAGGGTGCCCCATGATTGCCGTTCGATGGACGGGGTGCCGGACGGCGTGGCGCAGCCCGCCACGAGCAGGAGGGCGGCGGCGGTGCAGCCGCAGCCCAGGATTCGCCATGTTGCGCGTTTCATAGGTTTCCTTCCGAAGGGGAGGGGGCCTTCGCCCTGGGCCTGGCGGGGGAGGGGTTCGCGCCGTTCTGGCCATAGGAGGCGCCGGGGCCGTGTTTTCTGAGGAAATGGCGGTCGAGGAGGACCTTCGGGATGGCCGGCAGGCGGGGTTGAAGGCGGAGCGCTTCTCCGGCAAGGCGGGCCACGAACTCAAGCACGGCGGCGCCCGCCACAGCGTCCTCGACGGAACGGCCCCAGGTGAAGGGTCCGTGACTGGCGACGAGGGCGGCCGGGCATTCGAGGGGGTCGAGGCGGCGGAACGCCTCGGCGATGACGCGTCCGGTATTGGCCTCGTAATCGCCGCGGATTTCGGCGGGACGGAGGGGTCGGGTGCAGGGCACGGGACCGCGCCAGGCGTCGGCGTGGGTGGTGCCGAGGGGGGGGATGGAGCGGCGCGCCTGGGCCCAGGCGGTGGCATGGAGGGAGTGGGTGTGGGCCACGCCGCCGATGGCGGGGAAGGCCTGGTACAGCACGCGATGGGTGGCGGTGTCGGAACTGGGCTTCCAGCGTCCCTCGACGACCGCTCCGGTGGCGAGATCCACCACCACCATGTCGCGGGGTTGCATGGCCGCGTAGTCCACACCGGACGGCTTGATCACCACCAGGCCGCGCGGGCGATCGAGGGCGCTGGCGTTGCCCCAGGTCTCGAGGACGAGTCCGCGCCGGACCAGGTCCAGGTTGGCTTCGCACACGCGGCGTTTGAGGGCGTCGAGCATGGGGTCAGGCCGGGGCCGCTTCAGGGCCGGGCGGCGTCACGGATCGCCAGCAGGCGTTTCATGAGGTCGTGGAGATTGCCGTTCCACTCGCGGGTGCCGAAGGCGTCGTGGAGGGTGCGATAGAGGGCGAAGAGGTCGCGGTACACCGCATGGGCCTCGGGGTTTGGGGCGAACACCCGTGACTTGAGTCCGGTGATGGCCCGCTGGGCCGAGGGGTAGTCGGGATGGGCACCGGCGACGACGGCTCCGGCGATGGCGGCGCCGAGGGCGCAGGTCTGGGAGGAGCGGCTGATCCGCATGGGGCGCCCGAGGACATCGGCATAGATCTGCATGACCAGGGGATTGCGGTCGGCGATGCCGCCGCAGTTGACGACCTGGTCGATGCGGATGCCGTAGGCCTCGAAGCGCTCGACGATGGTGAGGGCGCCGAAGGCGGTGGCCTCGATGAGGGCGCGGTACACTTCTGCGGGGCGCGTGTAGAGGGTCTGGCCGACGAGCAGGCCGGTGAGGCGTTGATCGACGAGGACGGTGCGGTTGCCGTGGTTCCAGTCGAGGGCCAGGAGCCCGGATTCGCCTGGGCGGAGACGGGATGCGGCCCGGGAGAGGGCCTCGTGGGAACCGGCCTTGGGGCCGCCGGGTTGGAGGTAGTGGACGAACCAGTTGAAGATGTCGCCGACGGCCGACTGTCCCGCCTCGAGACCATGGCAGCCGGGGAGGACCGATCCTGGGACGATGCCGCAGAGGCCGGGGATGTCGGGGAGGGCGTTGGCCAGCGGGACCACGGCGATATCGCAGGTGCTGGTGCCGATGATCTTGACCAGCGTGCCGGGTTCGATTCCGGAACCGACGGCGCCGAGGTGGGCATCAAAGGCTCCGACCGCCACGGGGATGCCTGGGCGCAGGCCGGTTCGGCGCGCCCAATCGGCGGTGAGGCCGCCGGCGGCGCGGTCGATCGAGGCGGCTTCCGACGGGAGCCGGCTGCGCAGGGCGCCCAGTTCGGGGGCCAGTTCCGCGAGGAACTCCGCATCGGGGTAGCCGCCCCAGTCGGGGTGGAACATGGCTTTGTGACCGGCGGCACAGATACCGCGGGTGAGGCGGTCGGGCGCCTCGGTGCCGGTGAGCATGGCGGGGATCCAGTCGGCGCATTCGACCCAGGAATGGGCGGCCTCGAACACGTCGGGGGCGGAGCGGAGGCAGCGGAGGATTTTGCTGAAGAACCATTCGCTGGAGTAGGTGCCGCCGCATTTGGCGAGGTACTGGGGCCGGATGCGGCGGGCCAGGGCGGTGATTTCGCCGGCCTCCGCGACCGCGGTGTGGTCCTTCCAGAGCCAGGCCATGGCGTCGGGGTTGCGGCGGAAGCGACGGTCCAGGGCGAGCGGCCGGCCGTTGGCGTCCACGGGCAGGGGGGTGCTTCCGGTGGTGTCCACGCCGATCCCGACCACCTGGTCCGGGCGAAACGCGGGCCGGGACTTGCGGGCGTTGGCGAGTGCGGCGCGGATGGCGTGTTCGGCGCCCTCGACGTATTCGGAGGGATGTTGTCGGGCGAGGTTGGGGTCCTTGGAGAGGAAGATGCCCTGGGTTCCCAGCCGGTAGTTCCAGACCGCCGTGCCAACCTCGCGTCCCCGGGCGGTGTCCACGATCAGGGCGCGGACGGAGTTGGTGCCGTAATCGAGACCGAGCGTGTAGCGGGCGCTCATGGGGTTGCCGTGGGGGAGGTTGTCAATTTCGGGGTGAGTGCAAAAGCCAGAAGTGAGCGGGAAGGTTGGATGGCGGGACTGCGGTTTGGGGCTCGATGGGCATGGGGCGGATCGGTAGGGTATGGCCGGCGGGGCCAACCCCCTCCCTGCCGCTGCCGACCCAACCCGCCGAGACCATGGATCGAACTGACCTGAAGACCCGCATTGGACTGGGAGCGAATCCGCCGTTTCGTCCCGACGAACAGACCATCCAGTACATCAATTTCCGGCTGGCATCGCTGGGGCTGCCCACGGTGCCGATGCCGGCGTCGGCTGGCGACGACTGGAACGAGATGGTGAATGTGCTTTTGGCGCACCAGCGCGAGACCGACCGGTTGTTGGCGAATTACCTGCCGCCGGCCGACTGGCGGATCCAGAACTGGCTGGACGAGTATCTTTATGACGCGGCGATTCCGGTGCGGTTGCCCAACAACACCTTCGTGCTCTACCGCCATGGGATTGGCCGGGCGTTGTCGCTGCCGCCGCAGGCGGACGAATTCCATTCGCCGATCATCCACAGCTACCGGGCGAGGAACGGCATTCTGAACAACCCGGCCAAGGACCGGCGGACGACCGAGGGGGTGTTTCACGTGACGGAGGGGGGATTGCCGATCCCTGATGACAAGCGGGCGGTTCCGTTGCGGACCTTCGCACTGCTGTTGCGGGCGGCGCTGAATCCTCCACGGGAACTGATGCGCCTGCCATTCACGGCGGACCGACCGGACCCGGCGGAGTGTTTCGTGTCGCTGCTCCTGCGGCCGGTGGTGGTCCCGGCGGTGCCCGGGGTGCGGGAGGCGCAGTCGATGGAAGTGCGGTTTTTCGCGCCGGGCAACCTGGTGTGCAATCTGGACTTCGTGGAGAGCATTTTCGGGAATGCGGGTGATCCGTTCCTGCCGGAGAACGATGCCGGGCTCGACACCGACCATTGGACCGGCCACTCGGGGTGCGTGATCCTGGCGCCTCACCTGGTGGGGCTCCGCAAGGTCGATCTCGGCCTGCCTTCCTGGGACCGGGCCACCGAACGCCAGCGTCGCGACGGCATGTGCTGGAAGGAGGAGGAGGAGCTCTACAACGGAGGTTCGGCCTTCAAGGTGACGGCGCGGGACCAGGCCGGGGTGATCGTGACGCTGATCGCCGACAACTATTTCGGGTACTGCAAGAAGGAGGTGAAGACCCAGATCGGCTATGCGGCGAACCTGCTTGGCCAGGCCGAGGAGGAGCACGCCGGCGGCGCGCTGGTGTTCGCCAGCTACGACCTGGGCGAGGAGTTCGACGGCGGTCGGCACGTGCGCCCGACCGGGCACCGGTACGAGGAGATGATGGCGCAGTTCGGGGACGTCATGGAACCGCAGGCGCAGGGATACGCGGTGGACCGGAACCATCCTGACATCCTGTACGTCCCGGAGTCGGCCCGGTTCGACCTGGCGAAGCAGCGCGTCACCTGGACGGCCGGGGGTGTGACGACCTCGATCAAGCTGCTGCCCGGCCGCAGTTATGTCCGACCCTCGGGATACAAGGTCCACATGGAGAAGCCGTCGAACCGGCTCTGGCGACTGGTGGGAACCCGGGCGGACGCGACCCTCTGCCACAAGCCGTGCACCGTCTCCGGAGGCGGAAAGTCCGAGATCTCGAAGTCGATCCTGGATGCCATCCTGACGGGGCCCGTCTTTGTGGCGGACTATGAGGAGGACTTCACGCGGGTGGAGGCCCTATTGCGGCGCGACTACTCGACGCGATTCCTCGACCCCGCCCGGCGGGACGCGCGGCCCATCCTGGACCCGGACCGGTCGCTGGGGAGCGTCATCAAGCTGCTGACCCCCTCGGAGGATTACACGCCGGAGTTCAACGCATGGCTTGGCGAGATTCCGCAGTACCTCAAGGAACTCGTCTTCGTGGTGAAGCGGTTCTACCGGCCGGAGTGGGGCGAGGGCTGGCGGGCGCACTTCAGCGTGGACGCCATCAACGGGCAGCCGGGCAAGGAGCTGAAGCTGCACGACCGGAAGATGACCTCCGCCCAGGTGCGGGTGGGGTACCTGGCCGACGGATCGTGGCGCACCTTCGGGCTCCGCAAGGACTTCATGCCGGCGATCAAGGTCCAGTTCGAGGACGACATCACCGCCTCGGTGGTCGTGCCGGCCGGGCGGTTGGGCTGCACGCCGCCGGGTTTTGCCGCGCCCTCGATGAAGTTCGTCCACAACTGTGAGTACCGGCTGTTCCAGCGGCCCGACGACGCCATCCACCGGGGGTACGACAAGCAGACCGAAAGCGACTTTGCGGCGGGCGGAAATTTCTTCTCGAACTACGAACCCCTGACGCCCGAGGTGGCGCGGGACATGGTCGAGGACTCGATCGGGTTCGACCAGTTCACGCCGCCCATGCAGCGCTGCATCGGCGAGGTGGCGGAGCAGGGGACGCCGAAATACTTCGTGTGCACGGCCTCTCCCCGCGTGGTCGAGGGCAGACCTTCGAAGAATCCGCGCTATCTCCAGACCCGGCCGGACCTTGTGAATCCGCGGGCCACCTACCTCGCGGACATCAGCATGCGGCTTCTTCGCAAGGTGGGTCCGGACGAACCGCTCCCCATCCCGGTCACCGCCGTCCTGCCCGGACGCCGCAACAACCCGCCGGAACCCGGAGTCCGCCCGCTGGCGGTGTACAATCCGATCCACTATCTCGAACTGCCCGAGTTGTTCATCGAGTTTTTCTGTTCGATGACGGGCAAGTCGCCCTCGACGACGGGGGCCGGATCGGAGGGGGCGCTGACCAAGGGGCCGTTCAATGCCCTGCTGCCGATCGTCGATGTGAACAACGCCCTCGTGGCGTTCATCCTGTGCGGGCATTCCGCGTTCATCACCGCGGCGGGCCATGTGGGCCCGAAGTACCGCGTCGATCATGACATCAGCCTGCTGGTGCCCGAGATCTGGTGCCGGCTGGGTTTCGATGAGGCCACCCCGGAGCACATGCAGGCGCAGGGCTGCCTCGAACGATGCCGCGACTTCCAGCACGGCGGCCAGACCATCCTCGCCAGCCGCCTGGGCTGGCGGATCAACGAGCGGTTCGTGAACCGCTATTTCGGCCGGGTGTTCAACCATCCCCACCTGGTCTTCACCGAGGAGATGCTGCGCCCCGAGTTGCAGGATGCGGATGTCTTTGCCGACGGCATGGACAACATCGTTTCCACGCACCGGCGGGTGGCGGAGCACTACTTCGCGGACGGGGGTGTGGAACTGGCGTGTCCTCCTCTGCGGGCGCTGCTGCACATCATGCGGGACGGACAATGGCAGGGGCGTGGCCTGGACGATCCGGAGGTGCGGCGGCTGTTCACCCGTGAGGAGATGATGGGCAGCGACTGGTACGCGGCCCGGATCGGGGCGCAGCAGGAGCAGGACGAGGCCCTTGCGGCGCGCCATGTCGATGCGCTGCAGAAATTCCTCATGCGGACCCAGTATGCGGACGAGGCGGCGCGCCTGGGCATCCCGGGGCGCCTCGAACGGGCCCGGCAGCGGCTCGCCGCCGCGCGCGATCCCGGTTATGCGGCGGGACTGCGGGGAACGCTGGGCCGACAACCCACGTTCGAGGTGACGGCCCGGGCGACGCCGCCATCGCCTGCGTGACGGAGGGCGGGGGCGGGGACCGGGGCCGACCGGGGGAAAAGCCGGAGGCCCCGGTCAAATGGGCAGAAAACCCGTGCATATGCACGAAGTTTTGGGCGATTTGGGGGGCAGGGCGGGTGATTGCCGGGGGTGGGGAGATTGGGGTCCTGGGTGGCGTGGCGGGGATTGGTCCGGGGGCGGGTGGGTCTCGACAAAGCCGGGGTCGTTCGGGAGGCTGACGGTCCGTCACCGCGCCGTGAAACTGATCCGCATTCCCACCTTGAAGACGATCGCCGATTTCCGGGCGCATGTGGGCGCCCTGGCGATTGAGTTGCCGACCGACGACGCTCCCATCCCCGGCGCGGAATCCCCGCTGGCCCGACCGGTGGAGGGCCTGCTGCTGAACGGCATCGGGCCGCGGAACCGCTGGGTCGTTCACCCGATGGAAGGCTGGGATGGAACGACCGATGGCAAGCCCACGGACGATGTGCGGCGGCGGTGGCGCCGGTTCGGGGAAAGCGGGGCCTCGGTGATCTTCGGCGGCGAGGCGATGGCGGTGCGGCCGGACGGCAGGGCGAATCCGAACCAATTGATCCTCTCGGCGGAGAACCTTGGCGCGATCGCGTCGCTGCTCGGCGAGTTGCGGGCGGCCCATGCGGCGAAGTTCGGCGCTGATGCGAGGGTGGCGGTCGGGTTCCAACTGACCCACTCCGGGCGGTTTTGCCGTCCCAACGACAAGGCGCGTTTCGAACCGCGCGTCGCCTTCCGGCACCCGCTTCTGGACGAGCGGTTCGGGGTGACCCGCGACGACCAGGTGTTCAGCGACGGGGAGCTGGACGACCTGGGGGGCGATTTCGTCCGGGCGGCACGCCTGGCGTGGGACGCCGGGGCGGACTTCATCGACATCAAGCACTGCCACGGGTATCTGCTGCATGAGCTTCTCGGGGCGCACACGCGGCCGGGGAGGTACGGGGGCAGCTTCGAGAACCGGACCCGGATGTTGCGCGAGGTGGTGCGGGGGATTCGGGCGGACGGCAACCCGATCGATCTCGCGGTGCGGCTGAGTGCCTTCGACTTTGTTCCGTTCCGGCCGGATCCGGCCCTGTCCGAGCCCGGCCGGCCCGGACCCGGGGTGCCGGTCGAATACGGCCACTGCCTGCCGTACCGATATGGGTTTGGGGTGAATGCGGAGTGTCCGGTGGAGGCGGATCTGACCGAGACGTTGCGTCTGGCGGAACTGTGTGCCGGGCTGGGGGTGAAGCTGCTGAACCTCACCGCGGGGTCGCCCTATTACAATCCGCACATTCAACGGCCCGCGGCCTATCCTCCGAGCGACGGGTATCAGCCTCCGGAGGATCCGCTGGTTGGGGTGGCGCGGCAGATGAACGAGGTGCGGCGGGTGATGCGGCATCTGGCGGGGATGGCCAACCGCCCGGTGGTGATTGGGACCGGCTATTCCTATCTGCAGGAGTACCTGCCGCACGTGGCGCAGGCGGCGGTGCGGGGGGGATGGACGGACATGATTGGGCTGGGCCGGATGGTGTTGAGCTATCCGCATCTGCCGGCGGATACCTTCGAGACCGGCGTCCTGAACGGACGGCTGATCTGCCGGACGTTCAGCGACTGCACGACGGCGCCGCGCAACGGACTGCCGAGCGGCTGCTATCCGCTGGACGATGCCTACAAGGGCCGGCCCGAGGCGCGGCGCCTGCGCGAGATCAAGCGGGGCGGCGGTTCGTGAACGGGGGGCATGGCGACGGTGGATTCCGGAGTGACGGGTCTTCGTCGGGAAACGGTTTGACTGGGGTCGCAAGGGATCGATAGGGTCGCGCCCGTGAACCGCACGGCGGCGTTCCCATCGGTAATCGTACGTGAGATCCCGGTTGTCCGGGACTGACGGGCGGTTCGCGACTGGAACTCTGTCGAACTGATCGCCCGCGCTCCGCACCGGAGGCGGGTTTTTGCTTTCGGTCGGCGCCGGAACGAAGCGGATTCCGAAGGAATGCTATGCGACACACGATCTCGGTGCTGGTGGAAAACAAGTTCGGGGTGCTGACCCGCGTGGCGGGCCTGTTCAGCGGGCGGGGGTACAACATCGACTCGCTCAATGTGGCCCCGACCCACGATGCGACCCTGTCGCGGATGACGATTGTCACCCGTGGGGACGACGCGACGGTCGATCAGATCGTCAAGCAGTTGAACAAGCTTGTCGATGTGGTGAAGGTCATCGACTACGGGCAGGGCGACTACATTGACCGGGAACTGGTGCTGGTGAAGGTCAAGGCCGAGCCGGCGAACCGGGCGGAGATCTGCCAGATGGCGGAACTGTTCCGGGCCAAGGTGGTCGATGTGCAGCCCGACAGCCTGACCATCGAGATCACGGGCGGGGAGACCAAGCTCGCCAAGTTCATCGAACTGATGACCTGTTTCGGGATCTGCGACCTCACCCGGACCGGGCAGGTGGCGCTGCCTCGATCCTGAGGCTGGACCGCGAGACCCATTCCCGGCAGGATTCCCGCCTTTCACTCAGACTCAGACCATTCCATCCATGCCAGCCAAACTCTATTCGGACAAAGACGCGGATCTCGGAGTGCTGCAGGGCAAGACCCTTGCGGTGCTTGGTTTCGGATCCCAGGGGCACGCCCACGCGCTCAATCTCAAGGACTCGGGCCTGCGGGTGATCGTGGGACTCTACGAGGGGAGCAAGTCGATCGCCGTCGCGCAGGAGATGGGATTCGAAGTGGTTCCGACCGCCGAGGCGGTGCGGCTTGGCGACGTGATCATGGTCGCGCTGCCGGACACCAAGCAGCCGTCGGTGTACGAGAGCGACATCGCGCCGAACCTGAGCAAGGGCAAGACACTGCTGTTCAGTCACGGGTTTGCGGTGCATTTCAAGACCGTGGTGCCGCCCAAGGACGTGGATGTGATCCTGGTGGCGCCGAAGGGTCCCGGGCACATCGTCCGGCGGCAGTATGTGGAGGGGAAGGGCGTGCCGAGCCTGATCGCGGTGTACCAGAATCCGGGCAAGAAGGCGAAGAAGGTCGCCCTGGCGTGGGCCAAGGGAATTGGCGGAACGCGGGCGGGGGTCATCGAGACGACGTTCAAGGAAGAGACGGAGACCGACCTGTTCGGCGAGCAGACGGTGTTGTGCGGCGGTTGCAGCGCGCTGGTGCTGGCGGGCTTCGAGACGCTGGTGGAGGCGGGGTACTCGCCCGAGATGGCGTATCTCGAGTGTCTCCATGAGCTGAAGCTCATTGTGGATCTGATGAACGAATCGGGAATCAGCGGGATGCGGTTCTCGGTGTCGGAGACGGCGAAGTGGGGGGATGTGACGGTGGGGCCGAAGATCATCGACGCCTCGGTGAAGAAGCGCATGAAGGCGGCCCTGAAGGAGATCCAGTCCGGCAAGTTCGCCCGCGACTGGGTGAAGGAATACCAGGGCGGGTACCGCCGGTACAACGCGCTGCTGAAGGAGGGACAGAAGCATCCGATCGAGAAGGTGGGCGAGCGGCTTCGCGGCCTGATGCCGTGGATGAAGAAGCGGCGGATCGGCGGGGCGCAGGCCGCCTACTGAGGGTGGCTTTCGGCGAGCGGACCGGAACGGTCGTGTCGCCAGGTTGCCGTTGAACTGGCGGGGAAGGCGCGGCCGGCCGCGGTTTCCCGCCCGGGTTTCCCGGTCGCCATCCGGCGGGCCATCCGGCCGGCCATCGGGGGCACGTTTCCGAACCAGACCGCCATGGACTACAAAGAGACACTGAATCTCCCGAGGACCGGCTTCCCGATGAAGGCGGATCTGGTCACGCGGGAGCCGGAACGGCTGAAGACCTGGGAATCGGCCCGGCTTTACGAAGAGATCCAGGCCCGGCGGGCCGGGGCACCGTCGTTCATCCTGCACGACGGTCCGCCCTTCGCCAACGGGGACGTCCATGTCGGGACGGCGCTCAACAAGATCCTCAAGGACATTGTGATCCGGTACCGGAGTCTGAGGGGGTTCCGGGCGCCGTATGTGCCGGGATGGGACTGCCACGGACTGCCGATCGAGTTCAAGGTCGGGCAGGAGCTGAGGCAGACAGGGGCCTCTGAACTCACTCCGGCCGACCTTCGCAAGGCGTGTGACGCGTATGCGCGGCGGTATGTGGAGCTTCAGCGGGAGCAGTTCCGGCGTCTGGGGGTGCTGGGGGACTGGGAGCATCCGTATCTCACGTTGAACCGCGAGTACGAGGCGGAGGAGCTGCGGCTCTTTGCGCGGCTGATCGAGAGGGGCTTCGTCTATCGGGGGAAGAAGCCGGTGTACTGGAGCATTCCGTGCAGGACGGCGCTGGCGGAGGCGGAGGTCGAGTATCTCGACCACGTGAGCCAGAGCATCTACGTGAAGTTTCCGGTGGTGGGACGGCCGGGGACGTTTCTACTGATCTGGACGACGACGCCGTGGACGCTGCCGGCGAACCTGGCGGTGGCGTACCATTCGAAGTTCTCGTATTCGCAGGTGCTGGTGGGGGAGGAGACGTATCTGCTTTCGACCCTGCTGATACCCGATGTGGCGCGCCGGGCCGGGTGGGAGGATTACCAGATTGTGAGGAGCCTCGACGGGGGGCTGATCGGGGAACTGGAGTACGAGCACCCGTTTTGTGCGCGGACCGGACGGTTGCACGCGGGGGACGATTTTGTGACCAACGACGCCGGCACCGGCCTGGTGCATGTGGCGCCGGGGCACGGGGCGGAGGATTACCGGCTGGGACTGGAGCACGGCCTGCCGATCTATTCGCCGGTGGATGACGACGGGCGGCTGGCGCGGACGGCGGATCTGCCGGTGGAACGTCAGATGCCGGATGCGCTGGTGGGGCGTTCGATTCTGGAGAAGCACGGCAAGAGCGAGGCGAACGAGGCGGTGCTGCATGAGTTGCGGGTGCGTCAGCGGCTGCTGCACCAGGAGAACTACCACCACAGTTACCCGCACTGCTGGCGGTCGAAGACCCCGATCATCTTCCGGGCGATGGACCAGTGGTTCATCCGCATCGACCATCCCCACGAACCGGTCGATGCGCCGGGGGTGACATTCCGGCAGCGTGCCGTCGAGGAGATCGACCGGGTGCGGTGGATTCCGGAGTGGGGTGTCAACCGGATCAAAGGGGCGGTGCAATCGCGGCCGGACTGGTGCATTTCGCGCCAGCGGGCGTGGGGGGTTCCGATCCCGGCATTCTACACGGCCGACGGGGAGCCGGTCCTGGATGCGCGGGTGGTGCGGAACATGGCGGACCGGGTGGAACGGCACGGATCCGACCTGTGGTTCGAGTTGTCGGCGGAGGCCTTGTGGAAGCTGGTTCGACCGGAGGACTGGGCGGGGGCGGAACCGGTGACCAAGTCGATGGACACGCTGGATGTGTGGATCGACTCGGGTTCGTCGTCGGCGGCGGTGATTGCCCGCCGGGCGGAGTTGCGGGGGGATGGAGAGCAGCCGTTCCAGTGCGATCTGTATCTCGAGGGGAGCGACCAGCACCGCGGCTGGTTTCAATCGTCGCTGTTGCTTTCGCTGGCCGGGCAGGGAGCGGCGCCGTACCGGTCGGTGCTGACCCACGGGTTCATGGTGGATGCGGACCGGGAAAAGATCTCGAAGAGCAAGCAGGGGCAGGGCGGTTACCAGAAGCCGCAGACGGCGGCGCGATACGTTCGGGATTACGGGGCCGATGTATTGCGGCTCTGGGTGGCCTCGCAGGATTTCCGCCAGGACATCATTGTCAGCGAGGAGCGCCTGCAGAAGGTGGGCGAGACGTACCGGGTGATTCGGAACGCGCTGCGATTCCAGCTTTCGAACCTGTACGACTTCGAACCGGGACGGCACCGGGTTCCGGCGGTGGACCTGGATCCGCTGGACCGGTGGATTCTGGGGGTGCTGAACGAGGTGGAGGGTGCGGTGTTGCGGGCGTACGAAGCGTGCGAGTTCCACACGGTGTACCAGCGGGTCTCCCAGTTTGCCGCGGTGGAATTGAGCGCGATGTACCACGATGTGGTGAAGGACCGGCTTTACACGGATCCAGCCGGGTCGGCGCGGCGACGTTCCACCCAGACGGCTCTTCACGGGCTGGTCACGCGGCTTTCACGGATGTTGTCCCCGATCCTGGTTTTCACGGCGGACGAGGCGTGGGAGGCGATTCCCGGTCGGGATCAAGCGTCGGTGCATCTGACCGACTGGAGGGACGAAGCGCCGGGGAGCGGGGTTGCTGAGGGCGACGGGTTCCAGCGGCTTTGGGAGGTCCGGGAACGGGTCCTGCCTGTTCTCGAGCAATTGCGTCGGGAGAAGACGATCGGGAAGTCGCTGGACGCGGAGGTGACGCTGGTTGGGGATCCCGCGGGAGGACTGATCGAGGCCGCGTCACGGAATGTCGCCGGGCTGAAGGAGATTCTGAATGTGTCGGCGGTGAAGATCGACGCGGGCGGGAAGGCGGGACAGGAACTGTCTGTCACGGCGCGGCGGGCGGGCGGCGTGAAGTGCGAGCGTTGCTGGCACTGGGAGGGGGATATCGGGAACGATGCGCGGCATCCGACTTTGTGCGGGCGATGCGCGGGAGCGGTGGAAGCGATGGGGTGAGGGGGGAGGAAGGGACGAAAGAGACGTACGGGACCCGGTGAAGTTTGGGGGATCAGGGATCCGGCGGGCGATCCGGGCGTCGCCGATAGGGGGGGGCATCGCCACCGGCATGGGGGGGGCCGCGGTGGGGCTTGGAGCGTTTGAGGAGGGCGTCGTATTGGAGTCGCTGGGACTCGTCGAGTTCGGCTTCGATGAGTTGGCGGACGCGGTGCATTTCGTCGCGGACCTGGGGTTGGCAGGATTCCCAGAACTGGCGCATGCGCTGGTGGCCGTCCTTGAGGATGGCGTCGATGCGTTCGGCCTGAAGGGGGGAGAGGTTCAGTTCCTCCTGCATCTGGCGGAGGGCATCGAAACGCGCATCGGTGGGGGGGCGCGGGAGGGTGCGGGGAGGAGGGGTGGGAGCGCTGCGGAAGGCGAACGACCCGGTGATCACGCCCGACGCGAAGATGAGGGCGGCGGCGAGGAGGACCTTCCAGTGTTTCACGGCCAGTCTCCGCCATGATCGAGTCCGGCGAGGAGCACGGCATCGATGGTTTCTTCCAGGTCGAAGGCGGGTTCCGATCGCGGGTGGGTTCCGAGGCCCACGAGGATCATCACGGCGCAGCAGGGTGCGAGGGCGCGCCACAAGAGGCGGCCCCAGGTCGTCCAGGCATCCGGGGCGGGGGCATTGCGCAGGGCATGCATGATGCGCTTTTCGAAGGCGAACGGCACGGCATCGGAGGTGGGGACGCGGCGGGCGGCGGCAACCAGTTTGTGTTGAAGGCGCTCGGCGTTCATGAGGCGGACGGGTGATTCAGACGAACTGTTTTCACGGGGGGGTTACAGATACTTTCCGGGCTTGAGGCGGAGCAGGGCCTTGCGCATGGCGGCGCGGGCGCGAAAGGCGCGCACCTTGACCAGCGAAGCGGACCAGCCGGTGAGTTCCTGGATCTCCCGGACGGAACGTTCCTCGATTTCGAGGAGCTGGATGACCAGCCGGAACTGGGGGGGCAGGGATTCCATCAGGCGCTGGACCAGGGCGCGGGCGGCGGCGGCGCGGTCGTCGGCGGATTCGGGGTCTGATCGGAAACGTTCCAGCCAGTCGGTTTCCTCGGGGCTCAGGTCGGTGAAGCTGAATTCCCGGCAGCGCTGATGGACGCGCAGGAAATCGTAGCAGGTTCGGACGGTGACCCGCATGAGCCAATGGTCGAAGGGCGCCTCGAAGCGGAAGCCGGAGAGGCGTTCGAAGCCCTTCATGAACACTTCCTGAACGATGTCGGCGACTTCGCTTTCGCGGCGGGCGTAGCGGCGGGCGGTGGCGAACACGCGGGACTGGTGGCGGCGGATCAGCTCCTCGAAGTCGCCGGTCGCGCCGGCGAGGACGGAACGGACCAGGTCCTCGTCCGACCGGGGATCGCCTTCGAGTTGGGCGATCGATGCCGGCGGGGCGGCGGGATTCTCGATCGTGCACGTGGCAGGCATCGGGGCCGTCGGGGATGGGACCGGTTTCGGGCGGCTGGGAGCTGCTCTGGGGGGGAGGGTTGACCGAGGCCCGCTAGATCTCCAGTTGTTTTTCGAACCGGGTCAGGGTTCGAGGCGAGCTGCGGGTGACCAGGACGACGTCCTCGAGGCGGACGCCACCGACCTCCGGGTAATAGAGGCCGGGTTCCACGGCGATGACGTGTCCGGCGCGGAGGACATCGCGCGAATGGGCGCTGAGGCGCGGGGGTTCATGGACGGCGAGACCGAGTCCGTGGCCGGTGGGATGGAAGAACCCCTCGACGCGGCCGGTGCGGCGGAGGGTCTTGAATCCGGCGTCGCGAAGACGGGCTGCGGTGGCGCGGTGCACGTCCGCGGAGGGCGATCCGGCGCGTGCCAATCGGATGGCTTCGGTCTGGGCATCGGCGACGGCGGCGTACATGCGGCGGACGAAGTCGGAGGCGCGCCCGCGCACGACGGTGCGGGTGATGTCGGCGTAATAGCCGGTGCGCAGGGATCTGGGGACGAGATCGATGACGATGGGTTGATTGGCCTTGAGGGGTCCATGGCCGCGACGGTGGGGATCGCCCCCCTGTTGCCCGCCGGCGACGATGGTGTGACAGGGCTGGCCGCCGGCTTCGAGGATGGAGGTATCGATGATGGCGCGGAGGCGGTCGGCGGTCAGGGGCGACTGGCCGAGCATGAGGTGACCGGCCTTGCCGGGGCGGGAGCGGCGGAGGGCATGGAGGCCTTCGGCGAGACCGACCTCGGCCATCACGAGGGCGGCCGAGATCTTGTTCACCTCGTCGGAGGATTTCCAGGCGCGATCCGGGAAGAAGGGGCCGGGCCGGAGTTTGACCTTGATGCGGCGGGAGCGGAGGGCTTTGGCGAGGCCGAGGGGGAAGGTTTCGGCGACGGTGACCTTGCGGATGCGGTGTGCCTTGAGCACGGCCACCAGCACATCGCCCAGGCCCACGGGGTCACCGCCGTGGGTGCGCTGCAATGTTCGTTCGTAACGGGAGTAGGGGAGGACGCGGCAGTGGGGGGCTTCGGTCCGGAGACGGAGAAGTTCCGGATCGCCGACCACGACGGAAGGCGATCCCTTGTGGGTGAACCAGATGAACGGGTCATGGACGAAGGTCCTCACGGCATAGAGCATGTCGGCATCACGCTCGCTGTCCGCCACCATGAGGAGGTTCTCCCGGGACACATCGGCGACGCTAGGAAGCCGCCTGCGGCGAGGCAAGCGTGCGGGCGGGGGGAGGCTTGGGCATCCGGTGCATCCCGGAGGTGTGGGGAGAGGTGCGAAGTTTGCGGAGCGTCGCCTCGGAAGGAGGGGTTTCACGAGGCTGCAGCAGTGTGGAGCGCTTGGTTGAGGACTCGCGGAGTTCGTCCCTCCGAATCGCTGCGTCCGCTCCACAACTCCGGGATCTACCGGCTTGGGCGTCCTGAAAGGGGGAATCCGCTTCAAATGAGGCGTTCCATCTGGTAGTGGCGGGAGATTCCTTCGACGGAGCACGACCATGTCCAAGAGCCTTTCCCTCGATCGGCGCCAGTTTCTGGCGCGCACCTCTGCGGCCTCGGCGGCCCTGACCCTTTACGGCGCGCTTCCGGGAGCGCGCGGGGCGCAGGCGCCTTCGCGGCGGCTGACCGTCGGGGTCATCGGTCTGGCGCGGGGTCAGGATCATATCCGGGCGTTGCAGCAGATCGAGGGGGTGGACGTGGGATGGATCTGCGATGTGGATACGCGGCGGCTGGAGCAGGCGGCGCGGCAGATGGCAGGGCGCCAGGAGCGGACGCCGCGGACGACTCAGGATTTGCGGCGGATCCTGGACGACCGGGATGTGGACGCGATCACGCTGGCGACCCCGAATTACTGGCATGCGCCGGCGACCATCATGGCGTGCGCGGCGGGGAAGCACGTGTACGTCGAGAAGCCCGGGAGCCAGACGGCGGAGGAGTCGGAGTGGATTGTGCGGGCGGCACGGCGGTACGACCGGCGGGTGCAGATGGGCACGCAGCGGCGGAGCTGGCCGGGGGTGGTCGAGGCGATCGGGCGATTGCGGGACGGGGCGATCGGGAAGGTGCTGTTTGCGCGGACGTACTACAACAACGCGAGGCCCTCGATCGGGCGGGGGCAGCCGGTGCCGGTGCCGGATTACCTGGACTACGACCTGTGGCAGGGACCGGTTCCGGAGCGGCCGTATCTGAGCAATCTGGTGCATTACGACTGGCATTGGCGCTGGCATTGGGGCGGGGGCGAACTGGCGAACAACGGGGTCCATGCGCTCGACCTGGCGCGATGGGGACTTGGCGTGGATTATCCGTTGCGGGTGACCTACACCGGGGGGAGGTACCACCATCAGGACGATCAGGAGACTCCGGACACCGCGCTGGCGACCTACGATTTCGGCCCGTGCGGGGCGTCCTTCGATCACAGCAGTTGTCATCCGCGCGCTCATGAGCGGCGACCCTGGGTGACCTTTTATGGGGAGAGCGGGGCCCTGACCCAGGAGGGGGGCGGGTATCGGGTCTTCGATCTGAAGGGAACCGAGGTGGCGTCGGGCACCGGGCCGGGAGGGGATGTCGGCCATTTCCGGAACTTCGTGGATGCCATCCGGGATGGGGTGCCGCTGACGGCGGAGATTGAGGAGGGGCAGAAGAGCGCGTTGCTCTGTCACCTTGGCAACATCGCGTACCGGCTCCGGAGAGAGATCCGATTCGATCCCGAGCGGCGGCGCATCCTTGGGGATCCGGAGGCGGACGCCCTCTGGGGCCGGACGTACCGGCCGGGGTGGGCGCCGCGGATGGAGTGAGGGTGGCGGGGCGGGGGCCGGGTTTGAGGGGCGGCGCTGACGGGATCAGGCGTGGGCGAGGAGGGGGCGGATGACGTCGCCGTGGACGTCGGTGAGGCGGCGGTCGATGCCGTTGTGGCGGAAGGTGAGGCGGGTGTGATCGATGCCGAGGAGGTGGAGGATGGTGGCGTGGATGTCGTAGCACTCGGTGGGGTGTTCGACGGCCTTGTAGCTCCACTCGTCGCTGGTGCCATGGCTGATGCCGCCGCGGATGCCGCCGCCGGCGAGCCAGTTGGTGAAGGTGAACGGATTGTGGTCGCGGCCCTCGCTGCCCTGGCTGCACGGCATGCGGCCGAACTCGGTGGTCCAGAGGACGACGGTGTCCTCGAGGAGTCCGCGGGCCTTGAGGTCGCGGAGGAGCCCGGCGACGGGTTGGTCCATGCTGCGGCCCATGTCGCCGTGGTCCCGCGCGATGTTCTCGTGGTTGTCCCAGTTGCGGCGGGGGAAGCCGTTGTCGGCGCCGCTCCAGATCTGGATGAAGCGGACATCGCGTTCGAGGAGGCGGCGGGCGACGAGGCAGCGGCGGCCCATGTCCTCGGTGACGGGATCATGGACACCGTAGAGGCGGAGGGTGGCGGGGGATTCGCCGGTGAGGTCGAGAACCTCGGGGGCGGAGAGCTGGAGGCGGGCGGCCATTTCGTAGCTGGCGATACGGGCGTCGAGGCGGGAATCGCCGGGGCGGGCGGCGGCGTGTTCGCGGTTGAGGGCGCGGAGGAGATGGGCGCCGTCGCGTTCGCTGTCGGGGGTGAGGTAGGTGGCGGATTCGGGAGGGAAGAGGTCGAAGATGGGATTGGGATGGCCGACGCGGATCATGGTGCCCTGGTGCTGGGCGGGGAGGAAGGCGGAGCCCCAGTTGGCGGGGCCGTTGGGGGCGAAGCCGCGGGTGTCGGGGAGGACGACGAAGGTGGGGAGATTCTGGTTGAGGCTGCCGAGGCCGTAGCTGATCCAGGCGCCCATGCTGGGGAAGCCGGGGAGGACGAAGCCGTTCGACTGGAGGAAGGTGGCGGGGCCGTGGACGTTGGACTTCGAGATCATGGAGTGGACGAAGGCGAGGTCATCGGCGCAGGCGCCGATGTGGGGGACGAGGTCGCTGATCCACTTGCCGCACTGGCCGTAGGGTTTCCAGTCCCAGGGACTCTTCATGAAGGCGCCGGGCTCGCTCTGGAAGAGTTCGACTTTTTCGCCGACATCGAAGGGTTTGCCGGCATCGCGGAGGAGGCGGGGTTTGTAGTCGAAGGTGTCGCACTGACTGGCGGCGCCGGACATGAAGAGCTGGACGACGCGGCGGGCACGGGCGCGATGGTGGAGTCCGCCATGGAGGTCGGGGGAACCGGCGGACGCGGCCACCGGGCCGGAGCCGGGTGCGGTGTCGGCGAGGAGTCCTTGGCGGCCGAGGAGCCAGGCGAGGGCGATGCCGCCGAGTCCGCCGCCGTGGCGCCAGAGGAATTCGCGGCGATCGAAGGCGTGGGGAGGGGCGGGGGCGAAGGGGTGTTCCGTGGAGGAACAGACGTGGCGGGGTTGGGCGGGCATGGTCAGTCGAGGAAGGTGAATTCGTTGCTGTTGAGGAGGAGGCGGCAGGCGCTGGGCAGGCCGTGCTGGTCGGCGTAGGCACCGAGCCGGTCGATCTCGGAATCGGTGGCCGGGCGGAGGAAGGCGAGTTCGACGGCGCGCCGAATGCGGTCCGGGGTGGATGGTTGTCCGGCAGCGACGCGGTCGGCGAAGCGTTCGGCCTGGCGGAGGACGAACGGGTTGTTGAGGAGAGCGAGAGCCTGGAGCGGCGTCAGGGTTTCGGTGCGGCGATCGGTGAGGATGCTGGGATCGGGGCAGTCCATGGTGTCCATGAAGGGGTCGGGGACGCTGCGGACGATGAAGCGATAGATGCTGCGGCGGGCGGCGGCGGGGCTGTCCACTTCGAAGCGTGTGTAGTCGTACACGGGGGAGTGATCGTCCTGGAAGAGGAACTGTTGGGCGCTGGGACCGCCCATGGCGGGATCGAGTTCTCCGCTGACGGCGAGGAGGGCGTCGCGGAGGGATTCGGCGTCGAGGCGGAGGCGGTTCATGCGGGCGAGAAGGCGGTTGTCGGCATCGGCGCGTTCGGCCTCGGGGTGGGGTGAGGAAGCCTGGCGCCAGGTGGCACTGGTGAGAATGAGGCGGTGGAGGTCCTTGAAGGATTCGCCGGAGTTCTGGAACCGGTGGGTGAGCCAGTCGAGGAGTTCCGGGTGGGACGGGGTGCCGCCCATCCATCCGAAGTCGCCAGGGGTATCGACGAGGCCGCGCCCGAAGTGGTAGTGCCAGACGCGATTGACGATCGAGCGTCGGAGCTGGGTGTTGCGGGGATCGGTGAGCCAGCGGGCGAGGGCGGCGCGGCGCGGGGCCTCGGAGGACTCGGCGCCGGGTTCGAGAGGGAGTTCACTGGACAGCCACGGGAAGGTGGAAAGGGCGCCCGGGGTTGCCGGTTCCATCGGGGCCCGCACGTCGCCGCGGCGCAGGAAGTGGACGGTGCGGGGGCCGTCGGGCGGCCGGAACGAGCCCATGGGCGTGAAGTCGGACGTGGCGGCGTACACCCATTCGGGCGGAGGCAGAGCGGTGAGGTCGCGTTCGATTTCGGCGAGGCGTGCGACGATCTGCCGGTAGTCGGCTTGGGCGGCGGGTGGGAGGGCGGCGACGAGGGTTTCGAGGCGTTGTAGGCGGAGGGTTTCGATGGCGTTGCGGAGATCCTGGCGGCGGGCGGCGAGGGTCGCGGATTCGGGCGGGCTGCCCAGGCGCTGGCGGCTGTCGAAGCCGTCGACCAGGCGGGCGCGGCCCCAACGACCGCTTTCGATTGAGTCGAGTGCCTGGACGGGGGCCCAGAGGGCGAGGTTGTCGGAGCCGGAGAGGACCTGGAGTTCGGCGAGGGCGAAGGCGTAGTCGGCGGTGCGTTCCCAGAGGCGGGTGGCGGTGATGCGAATCACGCGGGCGCGGAGGGCCGGGGTGGGGAACACCACAGGTTCGTCGCCAGGATTGGTGAAGTCGGTGGTCGTGTGATCGGCCACCAGGCGTGGGTCGGGGAAGGCCGGGTCGTCATCGGCCTCGACGCGGAAGCGGACTGGGAACCCGAACCCGGGGGTGTCGGGGAAATCGGTGGGGCGGGCGGGGACCAGGCGGATTTCGGTGATGGGCCGGGGTTCGGCGAGATCCACCTGGACCCATTTGAGGACGTCGGGTCGGGGTTCGACGGCGCTGTGGTAGCCGTTGGAGGGACTTTCGGCGGCATCGGACAGCGCATTCAGGGCGGCCCGGCGTTCGGCGATGGTGGCATCGAGGGCGCGGACTTCCGGGCGTTCAAGCCGGGCGAACACGGCATCGAAGGCCTGGCGCTGGCGGGTCAGGTCCTTCGTCTCCCGGGACAGCGATTGTCGTTGGCGGTGGGTTTCGGGGTCGCGGTCGTAGGGTCGGTCCGCGCGGTCCACGCCGGCGAAGACCGCCTGGAGGGCGTAGTAATCGCGCTGGGGGATGGGATCGAACTTGTGGTCGTGGCAGCGGGCGCAGTGGACGGTGAGGCTGAGGAACGTGGACATGGCAGTCATCACCATGTCGTCGCGGTCGTTGTAGCGGGCGATGAGGCCGTCGGTCTTGGATTCGGGGAGTTCGACATGGCCGACGAAGTCCCACGGACCGGCCGCGAGGAACCCGAGGGCCACCACGCCGTCGGGGTCGTCGGGAAAGAGGACATCGCCGGCAAGCTGTTCCTCGACGAAGCGGGAGTAGGGTTTGTCGATGTTGAAGGCGCGGATGACGTAGTCGCGGTAAGGCCACGCGTTGGGGCGGGGCTTGTCCTTGTCGTAGCCGTGGGATTCGCCGTAGTGGACGATGTCGAGCCAGTGACGGGCCCAGCGTTCGCCGTACTGGGGGGAGGCCAGGAGACGGTCCACGAGTCGTTCGTAGGCGTGGGGGTCGGGATCCTGGACGAAGTCACGGACCTCGTCCGGGGTAGGCGGGAGGCCGCGCACGGAGAAGCTGAGGCGGCGGATCAGGGTGCGGCGATCCGCCTCGGGGGAGGGGGAGAGGCCTTCGGTTTCGAGCCGGGCGAGGATAAACCGGTCGATAGGAGTGCGGGGCCATGAGGCGTTGCGAACCTCGGGCGGGGTGGGATGGAGAACGGGTTTGAAGGCCCAGTGATCCGACTTGTCGTGGAGTTCTGCGGCATCGATGCCGTCCGGCCAGTGGGCTCCGGCGTCGATCCAGGCGCGGAGGAGTCCGATTTCAGCGTCGTTGAGGGGATCGCCGGAAGGCGGCATCTCCATGCCTTCGACGAGCCGGGCGACATAGTGGAGGAACGGGCTTTCGTCGCCGTTGCCGGGCAGGATGGAGGGTCCAAGATCCCCACCGCCGAGGGCCGCCGCGCGAACGTCGAGGCGGAGGCCGGAACGTTGGCGGTCGGGTCCGTGGCAGGAGTAGCAGCGCGTTTCGAAGATGGGGCGGATATCGGTGACAAAATCGACCGGATGACTGGCGGCCGGCGGAAGGCGGCCGGGATCGATGGCGGCGGTGACCAGGAAGGTGGCCATGGGCAGGATGACGGGGAGTGCGATCCGCCATCGGCCGGGTCGGAGTTCACCGGTGGAAGGGGCGTGGGGCATGGGAACAGGACGTGAGCGTGCGGGAGTTGGAAGACGCTTTCAATGCGGTTCGGAGGTCCTAGGCTGGCCCCGTGAACGATGCCGAGCAGCGCGGATTGCTGGGGTTGTGCCTGATGGCGGCCTTTGCGGACGGGACGAAGAGCGACGTGGAGCGGGACCGGGTGCGGGAGATCGTGGCAGGGTTCGAGAACCCGGGTTTGAAGGCGATGGAGTTATATCGGGATGTGCTGTTGAAGAAGGTGTCGATGGAAGAACTGGCCGGGGCCCTGCAAACGCCCGAATCCAGGCTGTTGGCCTACGAGATGGCGCTCGGGGTGTGCGAGGCGGATGACCGATTGAACGACGAGGAGCGCCGGTTCCTGGATGGGTTGCAGCGGCGGTTGGGTCTTGGAGACGGACGGGTGGCCCCGCTGCGGCGGGAGGCGGACGAAATTGTGGCGGCGGCGGTTCCGCCGGTGCTGGCGTCGCCTGCGCCGGTCGCCTTGGCCGCGGTCGTCTCGGAGGAGGACCTCGACGGGATGATCCGGAATCAGGCGATTTTGGCGGGGGCCTTGGAACTCTTGCCGGGTTCGCTGGCGACCATGGCGATCATACCGTTGCAGATGCGGTTGGTGTATCGGATCGGCCAGCGGTACGGGCACAGTCTGGACCGGGGTCACATCGGTGAATTCCTCGCCGCCGCGGGCATCGGGGTGTCGGCGCAGGTGATCGAAGGGTACGCGACGAAGCTGATGAAGGGGATTCTGGGGAAAGTGGCGGGTGGATTGGGGCGGGGACTGGCTGGGGCGTTCACCGGATCGGCGATGGCGTTTGCCAGCACTTGGGCGTTGGGTCAGATGGCGCGGCGGTACTATGCGGGAGGCCGTTCTCTCAATGGGATGCAGATGCGGGAGACATTTCAGTCGCTATTGGGCGAAGCCAGGGGGATGCAGGCCCGGTACCTTCCTGAGATCCAACGCCAGAGCAGGCAACTGAATGTGACCGAGGTCATGCGAATGGCGCGAGGCGGGTGAGCGGACGACCGCCGTTGACCGATCGGACTATTACTTGCGGGAGTTGCCCTGATGGTGACGGTCCTCCCACGCGTCCGCTCCGTCCACATCGCGTCCGCGATCCAATACCCGCTGAGCTCATGATAACGAGCCAGACAATATAAAGTTGACACCGTCGTCAACAAATTCAAAGATCAAATATATAGTCAGGCAAGTAGCATTTGACCTTAGTCAATAATAACAAAATAATAAGTCCGGCACATTGCAGTTGACGTCCAAGTTAAAAAGTCAGGCACTTGAATCAGATTTCACGATAATAAATTGCCAGGCGCTTTAAGTTTTATTTTTATTGTTGACGCTGGGTCTGGGCTTTCGGCTGCTCGCGGATGCCCGGAATGGTGGGGTGGGTGCTGAACGCGCTGGTCATCGCCGGATGGCGAAGGCAGGCTCGGCACACCATGAAACGCATCCCTTCCAGTCCACGGATTTCACGTCGCCGGTTCTTGGCCGCTGCCGGAGCGGGGATTGCGCTGCCGACTTTTGTGCCGGCGACGGTGTTTGGGGCGGCCGGCCGGCCGGCGCCCTCGAACCGGATCACCATGGGGGTGGTGGGCTGGGGGATGCAGGGGCCGGGCAACACGGGGAATTTCATGAGGCAGCCGGACTGCCAGGTGGTGGCCAGCGCGAACATCGACCGCAACCATCTTCAAGCGTCGCTGCGATCCATCAACCGGCACTACGACAACCGGGACTGCCGGGCCTACGAGGACTACCGGGAAATGCTGGCCCGGAAGGATATCGACACGGTAATGCTGGCGGTTCCGGATCAGTGGCATGGGGTGATGTCGGTCGAGGCGGCCCGCAGTGGGAAGGATATCTTCGGCGAGAAGCCGCTGGCCCGGACCATTGCCGAGCAGCAGGCGATCGTGAGGGCGGTGCAATCGAACCAGCGGATCTGGCAGACGGGTTCATGGCAGCGGTCGGAGCGCAATTTCCACTACGCGGCGGAGATTGTGCGCAACGGGCTGATCGGTCGGGTGACGCGTGTCGAGGTGGGATTGCCCAGTGGACACCACGATTTTGCGGGGACGGGCAAGCCTTTGATCGAGGCGCTGAGCCGGTTGCCTGACCCGGTGACGAACTTGTCCCGTCTGATGCCGGGTACGCCGGCGTGGAAGGTGGCGATGACGGCCCCGCCGTCCGAGCTCCAGTACGACCGCTGGATTGGGCCGGCGAGAATGGAGCCTTATGTGCAGGCGCGAGTGCACATGAACTGGCGCTGGAACTACAATACCGGTGGCGGGCAATTGCTGGACTGGATCGGGCATCATGGAGACATCGCCCACTGGGGTTTGGGTAACGATGACCGGATTGGGCCAAGCGAGGTGTCGGGCACCGGCGAATTTCCCGCGGCCGAGGCGTTGTGGAACACCTGCACGCGGTACCGGATCACCTGCCGATACCCGAATGACATCGAATTGGTGATCGCCGGCGGCCACAACGACATCCGGGGCGGAACCAAATGGGTTGGGACCGACGGCTGGGTCTGGGTGAACCGCGGTAATGGATTCGAGGCGTCGAACAAGGCTTGGGAGGAGAACCGCCGGCTTCCAGAGGAACTGCGCAAGGTGAAGCTGCCCTTCGCGGAAGGTGGCCACTACCGGAACTTCCTCGACAGCGTGAAGTCGCGTCAACCGACGGTGACGCCGGTCGAGGTGGCGCACTGCTCGGCGGTGCCCGGTCACCTGGGGCTGATCGCAATGCTGACCGGACGGAAGATCCGCTGGGACGCCGAGCGGGAGCAGATCCTCAACGATCCGGGCGCGAGTGAACTGCTGTCGCGTCCGACGCGGGCGCCTTGGTCATTGGGCTAGTGGGCCGGCGGGCTGGTGGGGGGGGAGTGTCGCTTTGTTTTACACCCCTGCCAGGAACTGCTCCATGGGTTATATCCCGCTTGGGAGTAGGAGCTTGTAACAAAGCGGTTCGGTCCGTGAAAGGATAAGGCGTCGGGAGGTCTTACACCGATGGTCCATACCCCAATCGGGGTAAGGCTGGGACGAGCCAAGGGGAGCGTCTTTTTGGGGGGTGGAACGGGCCAAAAGGGAGGGTTTCTTGGGTGGTGCCCCGGGAAGTTCACGCTTTTGTCACGTGTGGAATGCATTCTGCTATTTGAAGGCTCTGCGGTTTGGGATGGATCCGGGCCCTTCGCTCGGGCCCTCCGCCCGGGCGCCCGGGCGCCCGGGCTCTCGCACGGGCCCTTCGCACGGGCCCTTCGCACGGGCGGGTTTGGCGAAGGGTTGGCGCGGGCGCGGGGGTCCGAGAGGTGGGATGGGGTCTGCGGGCGTGGAGCGTCCTGTGCCATGGGATGCGCGGCGGACACAACGGAAATCGATGCATGATGAACGTCCGATCGGCGGCTTGGTATTGTGTGAGCACGGCGCGGAGGCAGGAGTTGGTGGCCTTCACGCATCTCAGTCAGGTGAGGGGCGTGGACGTCTTCCTGCCGCGATTGCGGTCGAGGCGACCGCTGGGGGTGCGGACGGTGCGTTTGGGAGTTGAGCCGCTGTTTCCGCAGCATCTGTTTGCGCGGTTTGCGCTGGAGGCGGGTTTGGAGCGGGTGGGCCGGGTGGAAGGGGTGAAGGCCGTGGTGCGGTTTGGAGATCAATGGCCGACCATCCCGGACGCCCTGATGCAGGAGCTGATTCTTGAGTTTGGTCCATCGCAGATCATGGACCGGCCGATACCGCGGCTCGAGCCGGGGGCCAATCCCGACACTTGGGCAGGGCCGCTGAAGGGGTTTCGGGCGGTGACCCACTACGACATCCCGGCCGCGCAACGCGTCCAGATCCTGCTGGAGATATTGCGCCGTGATGCCATCCGACCGGTGTTGCGTCCCCCCTCCACGCCTGCGCCCCGGCCGTGGGGCGACGTCCGATCGGGAATCCCTCGAAGCGCTCCGTAGCCTCGCGCGTGTACGGATTCAACTTCGCGAATCGAGGCGGAAGGGGCACGCTGCGGTCCTTATGATCGGCAGGCCCTCGGACGTCCGCGTGACGGGTGCGGAGTTGTACTTGTTGCCGGTGCCCACGCGGGTTCCGTTGAAGTTCGGAACGGAGACGTTGACGCGGGTGACCTGTGCCCGGGTCCGGGTGCGGGTCATCGATCGGAAGGGCCGACGGAGCGAGGGGTGGGGGGAGACGCCTTTGAGCGTCCAGTGGGGATGGCCGTCAGCGCTGCCTTACGAAGTGCGGTTGCGGGCGATGATCGATCTGGCCGGGAGGGTGGCACGGTTGTGGTCGGAGCACGGGGCTTTCGGACATGCGCTCGAATTGGGCTGGGACTTCGTGGAAGGGAGGCTGCCTGGGTTATGGCGGGCGTTGAACGAGGAGCGGGGGGGCGAACCGATGCCCTGGCTGGCGGCCTTGATTGTGGCCTCAGCGTTCGATGTGGCGATCCACGATGCGTTCGGCAACAGCGTGGGCCTTCCCGTGTACGAGACGTATGGGCCGGAACACCTCAATCGCGACCTGGCGGTGTTTCTCGAACCGGCCGAGCCGGGGATGAGCTTTGCGGGCCGGTATCCGTCGGACTACCTGGTGCCGCGGCGCGACCGGCTTCGCGCCTGGCATCTGGTGGGGGGATTGGACCCGATCGCCGCGTCGGAGTTGCGCGGGGACGAGCCGGAGGATGGCGTGCCGGTGCTGTTGGCGGACTGGATCCGGCGGGACGGTTTGAAGTGCCTCAAGGTGAAGCTGCGCGGCAACGACGCGGCTTGGGATTATGAACGATTGGTGGCGGTGGGGAAGGTGGCGGTGGCGGGCGGAGTGGATTGGTTGACGGCCGACTTCAACTGCACCGTCCGCGAGCCCGCCTACGTGAACGTCATCCTCGACCGGCTTCGGAACTCGCATCCGCGCCTGTACGGCATGCTGTTGTACGTGGAGCAGCCTTTTCCCTACGACCTCGAGGCGAACCCGATTCCGGCGCACAGCGTCTCGGCCCGCAAGCCGCTGTTTCTCGACGAAAGCGCGCATGACTGGCGCCTGGTGCGGCATGGACGGCAGTTGGGATGGAGCGGTGTGGCGTTGAAGACGTGCAAGACCCAGAGCGGTGCGCTGCTGAGCCTCGCCTGGGCGCGGGCGCACGGGATGGAACTGATGGTGCAGGATCTGACCAATCCGATGCTGGCTCAACTGCCGCATCTCCTCCTGGCGGCCCATGCGGGCACCATCATGGGGGTGGAGACCAACGCGATGCAGTTCTACCCGGCGGTGTCGGCGCCGGAGGCGGCGGTACATCCCGGGTGTCATGCGCGCCGGAACGGGGAGGTGGATCTGTCCACCCTGCGGGGATCGGGTTTCGGATACCGGCTGGAAGCGATTCGGCGGGACCTGCCGGCGGCCGAGTGGGTGTACGGCGAGTAGTTTGGAGTCAGGGTTGAAAGAAAGAGGCCCGGGGTTGCCCCCGGGCCTGTCGTATTCGTTGCTCAATGCGGCGCTGCGCCGCGTTATTCGGTCAGGCTGACCCACTCGCGGCTGGCTTCGCGCAGTTCGGCCTGCCGGGTGGCATAGAACCGGGCCGCGCGGGCCTTTTCCTCAAGCAGCGTCGGCAGCACCAGCAGCGGAACCGAAGTGAGCCACGCGAGTGACTCTGCTTCCGCCGCAGCACGCCTCAAGCTGGCGTGCAGCACCGGATTTTCCGTTTCCGCCAGCAATCGGCGGAGGATGGTTCCGGTGAGGTGCGTTAGCGCCTGATCGTTCGGGCGCGCGTGTCCGCGACGTCCGAACGGCTGAGGGCGACTCACCCGGCGCAGCGCCGTGGATTGCGTCGTCTTCATGCGGCCTTTCGAATACCACATCGGCGCCAGGACGCAATGTCTTGAGCGGAATCGATGGGGCCTCTTTCGGGGAATGGACCCTCAGCCCTGGATCAGCGTATGCGGCTCCGGCGGTCGGCGAGGGCCTGGCGCAGGGCGGGCAGGGGACGGGTGTTGATCACGTCGTCGCGGGTCAGCCAGCCCTTGCGGGCGATGCCGGCGCCGAGCCGCAGCTGGCCGGCGTGTTCGGGGCGATGGGCATCGCAGTTGATGGCGCAGCGGACGCCGAGCCGGACGGCGTCGTGCCAGTGGCGCCAGTCGAGGTCGAAGCGGAAGGGGCTGGCGTTGAGTTCGATCCAGGTGCCGGTTTCGGCGCAGGCCTCGATGATGGCACGCAGGTTGACGGGGTATGGAGGGCGTTCGAGCAGGAGACGACCGCTGGGATGTCCGAGCATGTGGACCCACGGATTCCGTGCGGCACGGATGAGGCGCCGGGTGTTTTCGGCCTCGTCGCGGGCGGGGACGTGCAGGCTGGCCACCACGACATCCAGTTCGGACAGCACTTCGTCGGGGAAATCGAGTCCGTCCTTGAGGATGTCCACCTCGGTGCCGGTCAGCAGTCGGAAATCGCTGCCATCGTCCTCCAGGCGCCGGTTGATGTCGCGGATGGCGCGGATCTGCTCGCGAAGGCGGCGGGCGTCGAGGCCATTTGCCTGGAAGGAGGCTTTGGAATGGTCGGTCACCGCCCAGTAGGCGCAACCGAGGTCCTGGGCATGCGCGGCGATCTCCTCGAGGGACTGGCGTCCGTCGCTCCAGGTCGAGTGGTTGTGGAGGGAGCCCTTGAGCTGGGTCCACTCGATGAGTTCGGGGAGTTCCCCCCGTTCTGCGGCGAGGAATTCGCCCTGATCCTCGCGCAGTTCCGGGGGGATGTAGGACAGGCCCAGGGCGCGGTAGATTTCCTCCTCGGTGCGGCACGGATCCGGCGCAGTGGCGCGGCCGGCAGGGGCATCGTCGGATGGGGACAGGCCGTATTCGTTCAGGCGCAGACCGCGGGCGATGGCGCGCTGGCGCATGACGATATTGTGTTCCTTGCTGCCGGTGAAGTAGGCGAGGGCGAAGGGGAACTCGGCATCGCGCACCACGCGGAGATCAGCCTGCAAGCCGTTGTCGAGCACGACGCTGGCCTTGGTTTCGCCCTGGGCGGTGGCCTTGAGGACGCCGGGCTGATGGAGGAAGGATTCGATCACCGCCGCCGGCCGCGATGACGAGACCACGAAATCGAGGTCGCCAATGACCTCTTTCCAGCGGCGCAGGCTTCCGGCGGCCGAACAGCGGATGACATCGGGATGGGAGCGGAGCCGTTCGAGAATCGGTTCCGCCGTGGCGAGGGCGTCGCCGAGCCGGTGCTGGGAGGCGAACTGGCGGCGCAGGGCGATCCCTTCGAGGATGCGTTGCTGGGACAAGTCGCCAAATCCATCGAGGGCGGCGACGCGACCGTCCTTGCAGGCGGCTTCGAGGTCCTCGACCGAGGCGATCTGGAGGGCGTCGTGGAGTTTGCGGGCCTTTTTGGGGCCGACGCCGGGGAGGTTGAGGAGGTCGAGCAACCCTGGGGGGAAGGACGCCTTGAGTTCGTCGTAGTAGGGAAGGCACCCGGTGGTGACGAGGGTGGCGACCTTGGTCTGGAGGGCTTCGCCGAACCCTTTGAGTTCACCCAGCCGGTTCTCGGCGACGAGACGTTCCAGGGGTTCGGTGAGGGCTTCGAGGGTGCGGGCGGCGTTGTGGTAGGCGCGGGTCTTGAACGGGTTTTCCCCCTTCAGTTCCAGCAGGACCCCGATCTCTTCGAGGATTGCCGCCACGTTGTCCTTGGTCATGAGTCGGAGGCTATCCGAGGCGTTGCGGGGGGAGAAGCACGGCCCGGGAGGATTTGGAACGAGCGGGCTTTCCCGGGCGGGAACCATCCGGCACCGTGCGGGCATCCACACGATGAGAGTGATTCTGGGTTGTCTCGGGGTGTTGGTCCTTGCTGGCCTGCCCGGAGGGGCGGCGGACTCCGGGCCGGGAGCGGTGCGGCCGAATGTCCTGTTCGTCGCCATTGACGATTTGCGGAACGATCTCGGGGTGTTCGGAGTGGCCCACGCACGGACGCCGCATCTGGACAGGCTTGCTGCGACGGGCCGGTTGTTTCGGAGGCATTACGTGCAGGTTCCCACCTGCGGGGCGTCGCGGGGCGTACTGTGGCGGGGGCGGTATCCGACGGAGCCGGCGCATTTGGGCAACCACGCCATACGTGACACACACGGTGCGTGGGCCGGGGATTCGCTTCCGGCGCGGTTTCGGGGGGCGGGGTATCGGACCCTGGCCTTGGGGAAGCTGACGCATTTTCCTGGGGGACGGACTGGTGCGGATTGGGCGGTCGGGCCCGAAGAACTGCCGGGGGCGTGGGACCGGGCGTGGGTGCCCGAGGGGCCATGGCAGACGCCCCTGGCCATGATGCACGGGTATGCCAACGGGGCGGCGCGGCGAGCGGGCGTGTCGCCGGCCTGGGAGGCGCACGAGGGTCCCGATGAGGCCTATCCGGACGCCTGGGTGGCGACGGAAGCGGTGGCGACGCTGGAGCGGCTGGCAGCGGAGAAGGGGCCCTGGTTTTTCGCCGTGGGATTCTTCAAGCCGCATCTGCCGTTCGCCGTTCCGAAGGCATGGCACGATCTGCACGCGGGTGGGGTGGCAGAGCTTTCACCCGAGGCGGCGGCCCGGCCCGCATGGCCGTCGGGGTGGCATCGGAGCGGGGAGTTTCGGGGGAACTATGGGCACCCGCCGGGAAGGGATCCGGAGACGGATGGGGACTATGCCCGGGCGACGCGGCGGGCCTATGCGGCGAGCGTGAGTTATGTGGATGCGCAGGTGGGGCGGGTGCTGGAAGCCCTGCGACGACTGGATCTCGAGGCGTCCACGGTGGTGGTGGTCTGGAGCGACCATGGGTTCCTGCTCGGAGAACACGCCATTTGGGGAAAGCACTGCCTGTACGAACACGCCTTGCGCGCCCCTCTGATCCTTCGCACTCCGGGACTATCCCGGCCGGGCCTGCCCAGCGACGCGATCGTCGAGACCGTGGATCTGTATCCGACGCTCGCCGGGTTGTGCGGAATTCCGGTGCCGGACGGACTCGATGGGCACAGTCTGGTGGCTCAGTTGAACGATCCCGAGGCGCCATCGGCGAAGCCCGCGCGTGGGTATTGGACCGGCGGCCAGCGAACGATACGGACGGACCGCTGGCGGCTCATTGCGCATGGGGCCGATGGGGGGCGGGCCCGTCATTACGAGCTGTTCGACTATCAGGACGATCCGGAGGAGACCCGAAACCATGTGGAAGAGCGGCCGGACGTGGTGCGGTCCCTGGCAGCGCGGTTGGGCTTGCGATCGGACGAGGAGGCGGCAGCGGCATCGGGGTCGGATCTTTGATTCTGACAATGACACCTTTGCCCGGGGGCGTGGTTGATGGGTCAAATTCAAAGATCCGACCCTTGGCCGTAGCCACGGCCTAGAGAGGAGGCTGGGTTCCACCCGATGCCACGGGCGTCGTGAAAGGTTTTCCGGGGAGACCGGTTTCCATGGGGGTATGAACCTGATTCGGAACTGGCCCTGGACGTTCTTCATGGTGCTCGGGGTGCTCGCCATTCAGGGCGGGTGGACTGCCTCGGCGGCCGATTCCATGGCCCCGGGACTTTCAACCCCCGTGAAATCCCCCCCGGAGATCCTCGTGGAGGGCATCGTCGTGCTGTCGGAGGCGCCAATGGCCGACGGACGGATCCGCATGGAGGCCCGGGCCGGGGTTCGGATTGTCGGGGAATCCACCTGGGAGAACGTGACGGTATCGGTCCGCGACGAGATCGCCGGGGTGCGGGTCGAGGTCCTGACCCAGGAACTCCGATTCAACGGGATGCTGGGTCCGGGCGCCTCGGCCAGCCCGGCTGATTCCGATCCCGTTGTCATCGCCGTGCCGTCGGAGCAGGCGGGCGCCGTCCGGGCCGCCATGCTTGCAGGCGAGGCCTTCCGCACGACCGGCAGCGAGATGTGGATCTATGTGCATCCACCCAGGGGCATCGATGCCGACACGGAACGAGCCTGGCGATACCCCGCGGAATGGGCCGACGCGGAACGGACGGAGATCAGGCTCGTGTTCACCAACACCACGCCCTTCCTGCTTTCCCTGCAACCGGGCGACCTTCTGGTGGAGAACCTGTCGGTCCATCCCCTCGCCCGGACCAACATCGTTTCGGGGACAGCCCCCGACGACACCCTGACCACCCTGGCCGACTATGTGCCGTTCCGGGTCGGAAGCGTGACCGTGGAGGACGACCAGATCCGGGTCGTGGGCCGGCGGATGCTGCTCCTGGAGGTGATCCGCAGCGCGACCCTGGTGGGCACGCCCCTGGATGCGTACGTCCACCCGTTGCGCGATCCGTACAAGCCGGACCCCGAAAAGACCCACACCCGCAGGGAACAATCCGAGCGCCATGCAGAAGCGAGGCTCATCGCCACCGAGGAGAACCCGCGCGACGGACGGCTTGCCGACCTGAACGGGATGTTCGCCCGTCCGTGGCATTTCAACGAGGTGCCCATCGGCGGGCGCGTCACGCTGAGCGGCGAATGGCTCTTTCGCCAGTCGGGGCTTCGCCTTGAGCTCAAGATCCGGGACTTTCGCGTCGAGCGCGTGCTGGCTCAGGTCGATGCCGGCGTGGTTTTTAACCTGCTCATCGAGTGTGGCGAACCCGGGGACGACTCGGAGGAAGCCTCCGACGGCTCCTCGATAACGCTGTTCGAGATCGATGACATCCCGGCCGTGACCTTCAACCTCGGGGGCGTGCCGGTGTCGGTGAAACCCGTGCTCCGCCTGACCGCCGGGGTCGAGGCAAACGTCCCGTCCCGCCTCGTCCTCCCGTTGCAGAGCGCCTTCACGGTCGGCATGGAAATGGGCTACGACCGCAGTCTCGTCACCGACACGACAGAGGGTTTCTTCTACCGCCCGATCACGGAGTTCGTTCCGGTCCGTGTGTCCGACCCGACCGTGTTCGACGAACTGGCGGCCACGGTGGGTTTCTGGACGCAGCTCGATGTGGGTCTCGAGATCGCCGCCGGGTCGGGCATCGCCATTCAGGCGGGGCCGTCCCTCGGCATCCGGCTTGAAAATGACTACCGCCTGGCGCCGATCGAGGACCCATGGTGGGCCGTGGACCTCGGGCTGGAACTGGTCGGGAACTTCGCCATCGATCTGGAACTGCTCGAGTTCGCCGAAATCCGGTTGGTGGATTCGACCGCCTCGATCCATCGGTTCGACCTGTTTCACCGCGACGCAGGCGGCCCCTTGACGGGTGGGGCGCGCCTCGCCGCCCCGGTTTCGACCCGCCCCTTCGGACCCCGGACCGGCGAGGGTGTCCGGTGGGGACGATTGTTCCAGTCGCGCCCGAACTTCCAGGGGTTCCGCAACGCCTTCGTGTTCGCCGTGCCGGACGGCGGCGGGGACATCATCGCCGGCGGCTACAATGCCTACTCGATGCTGGCCCGTTTCTCGCCCACGGGCGACTTGCGTTGGATCCTCGACACCCACCCGGTCCCCACCATCCACAAGGCCACCCCGCTCCCCGATGGCTCGTTCTTCACCGCCGGGACGGAGGGATTGAACATCGTGTTCGCCCGCTACGACGGCCACGGCAACCGGCTCTGGGCCACCGCCTACAGCCAGGTTCCCCGCTTCACCATCGAAGCCGTGACGGTGGGAGCCGACGACTCCGGTCAACCGGAGTACTACGTGGCCGGCAGCGTGACCCATACGACCGTCACCACGAGTGACCCCGCGTTGATCAAACTCGACGCCGAAGGCCAGCCGGTCTGGGCTCGTTACTACTCCAACCCGCACGACGACGAAGCGCTCGGCATGACCCTGGCCGCGGATGGGCACATCCTGCTGTGCGGCTTCGGCAGGGGCGATGTCCCGCCGCCCACCACCGGCTCCCCGGAACCCGGCAATATCCTGAAGCTGGCGCTCGCCGGGGGGATGGTCATGAAGGTGGATTCGCAAACCGGCGCGGTTCGATGGGCCACTGTCTGCCCGGCCCGCTGGGGCATGCGGTTCAACGCCATCGTCGAAGCCCCTGACGGAACGATCTACGCCGCCGGAGCCTCTTCCCGCCCCGTCACTCTGGATCGCCCTTCCAACGTCTTCGCCCGATTCTCCCCCCAGGGTGCCCTGCTCGACCATGTGAGCGTCGGGGACGACCCCGACTGGCCGGACCTGCTCCCCTACGCGGGTCGATCCCCCTACGATGCGGTGCATGGACTGAGGTGGACTCCCGACGGCCTGATCGCCTGTGGCGCGTCCGGCCTCGGAGCGGACGTCACCGGATGGGTCATGGGCCTCACCGGGAATCTCGGAGTGCGGTTCTACTCGGTCGTGGATGCTCCAGGTTCCAATCCGTTCCTCGACCTTGCCGACGCGGGCGACGGCTTCGCGGTGGTGGGTCACACGCATTCCCCCTTCGCCCTGGCGGGGCAGACCGGCCAGACCATCCCGATCCTGCTCAAGCTGCCCTGGGAAGGCCTGATGCGCTTCGCGCCCAACACCGGATTCCGGAGTCTCTTCCTCCAGCCCTGGGTCTATCACGCCTCCGCCACCCACGAATACCAGGTACTCTCCTCGTTCAACCTCCCTCCGTCCCCCGTGTTTCCCGACGGACGGAAGGTCTATGTCGGCAACCACCACGGTCCCCTCGCCTACACGCCGCAGGAACTGGCGCTCACTTCCCAACCCGCCGGCACCGCCCCGAACGCCGGACCGAATCCCACCCGTTTCCCGGTCGAGTTTGTCCCGCTGCCCGAGATCCATGCCTACGAAACCTGGGCGGCCTACCATCACCTGCCCGAGGGCAGTTCCCCCGAAGGCGACTCGGACGGCGACGGTCTGAGCGACCGATTCGAGGCGTACTTCGGAAGAGACCCCAAGATCCCTGAAAGCACGCCCATCTTCGCAGTCACGCTCGCGGAGTCGGAGGGTTCCATCGCCGCGATCATCTCCTTTACCCGTGCCCCTTACGCGAGGTCCTGGGGCGTCGAGATCCAGGCCAGCGACGATCTGCTAACCTGGGCTCCTGTCTCCGGTCTCGGCGAGACGGTCGTGGCGCTCGATCCGGCAACCGAACGCGTCGAGATCCGCGTGCCTGCCGACGTCCTCGCGCATCGATTCTTCCGGGCGGCGGCACGCTGATGCCCCCGGTGACGACGGGGTCTCATGGCGCCAGGGGCGCGTGGCGGCGGCTCCGATTCCAGTCCGTCACCGTCGCGCCCACCCGATCGAGCCAGGCCGGGTACGCCGCGTCCTTGCGAAACCGCTCGAAGGATGACCCCTCCCCGATCCAGGTGGCATCCCAGGCCTGCATGACCTCCGCCGCAACCCAGGCGCCGTCGAGGTCCAGATCGACGGCCTGAAGGCGACGGCTCGACCGATGCAGGACGGAGTCGAACACGCCCCGATCCGTGACCCGGTGGCCGCCCTGAGGGACGCTCGGGAGCCGGTGCCAGGGCTCCTCCGCCCCGGCCTCGCCTCGCCGCCGTTCGCTCGCAAAGTGTCCCACGCCTGCGTACACCATGTTCGTCTCCCGCCAGTTCAATCGTTCCAGCGCCGGATGCCCCTGGGCCCGATTCCAGCGCAACAGCATCCCTCCGGTCCGGTCCACCAGGGAATCCCTCCACAGGACCGAGAACTCCCCATGCCGGGGTGCATGCCACAGGTCCAGAAGCGTCGCCGTCACAAAGACGCTGCCCCGGGATTCAATCCGCGCTCCCCCGTCAGCGTCCGGTCGAACCGCCAGGGCGCGATGGATCACAAGGATCGAATTCTCGATCTCGACCCGAAGGGTCCCTTGCCCCGCACCCAGGCCGATCCCCGTCGCGTGAACCCCCAGCAGCAGGCAGTTCTTCAGGTGTGCCATGCTCCCCGAGGTCAACAGGACCAGGGGACGGTAGGTTCGCGTATTGTCCTCGGGCGGCACCCTTCTCCCCCCACGTACAAGGACATCCTCCGCATCGCCGGGGGTCCGCATCAACCGGCAGTTCAGCAGGTGCAGGGACGCATGCTCCACCAGGATGAGCGGCCCCGGATCCATCCGGTCGGCGCGCGCCGCCAGGGTCAATCCCTCCAGGGTCAAAGGGCCATCGGCGAGGATCAGCGGCTCGTATCGGTTCGTCGCGACCAGCACCGGCACAAAGCCCCGCGCGGCACGCAGGGTCACCGACCGGTCCCCAACCCGGAACCCATCCGTGTGCCGCTCTCCATCGAAACGCACCTCCACCACCCCGCCATCCCGGCAGGCCCCGACAGCGTCCGCCAGTCGGGCATGGCTTCCGAACTGCCCGCGCACGTGATACCCGTCGCCTCGAAGGTGGCAGAGCCACGCGTTCACGACCGCCGTGCGGCCGAGGGCGTCGAGCCAGAGCACGGCAGCGGCGGCAAGCAGCAGCAGCCCCGCGGCCCAGCCAAGGCCGGGCAGGACCCTTCGCCCCTCGCGGGCCGTCCGCTCGAATCGTTCCAGCGCCACCACCACGGCGTCGGCGCTGACGAACCGATCCTCGGGGCGAAAGGCCACCAGCCGGTCCACGATGCTCGCGAAGGCCGGCGGAAGCTTCGGGTTCGACGCGCGCACGGGTGGAATCGGGTCCGACGCGGCGGCCCGGAGCACCTCCCCGATCGTGTCGCCGCGCCGGGGCCATTTCCCGGCGGCCAGCAGGTAGAGCAGCGCCCCAAGTCCGAAGAGATCGCTGCGCACGTCATAGGCCCCTCCCGCCGCCGTTTCCGGAGCCACGAACTGCGGCGTGCCGACAACCCGCCCCCACGTTCCCGGCACCTCCCTGCCCCCCGTCTGCGCCAGTCCGAAGTCCGCCAGACGCACATGGTGAATGCCGCCATCGAGGAGCACATTCGACGGCTTCAGGTCCCGGTGCAGCACGCCGCGTGCGTGGGTCGCCGCCAGCGCCCGGGCCAGTTGCTTCCCGATGCGCGCCGTGTCGGGAACCGGCAGGGAGGGCGAACGCCCGATCCAACCCTCCAACGAACCCTCCGCATAGAAGGGCATGACCAGATGGAGCAACCCGTGCTCCCGGCCCGCGGTGTGGAGTTCCGCCACATGATCATGCCGGATCGCCGCCACCGCCCGGGCCTCGTCCAGGAACGCCTCCGACGCCCTCCCCTGGCCCGCCTCCTCCAGCGGAACCGTCACCTTCAAGGCAACCCACCGGTTCAGCGTGGGATCGCGCGCCTTGAAGACCATCCCCATGCCCCCGCGTCCCGACACCTCGATCACCTCATACCCGGCCCACCGCCCCAGCATCCCGGGACCCGAAGGCCGATCCAGCGCGGACATCACGAGGGCCTCCACATCCACCGGGCTGTCCCATGCCCCCAACTGCGCGCATCGAATCAATGCGGCGACCGTTCCGCCCGGGTCGGCAACCCCGGCTTCGAACGCCAGGCATCGCACGTCCATCCCCTCCCACCCGGATCGGGCCACGGACTCCAGAACCCCTGCGCAGGCCTCGCAAGTCTCCACGTGCGCGGTCAGTGCGGCCTCCTCCCCCTCCGACAAAAGGTCCCCGGCCAGCGCCTCGATCCGGGATCGCGCCGGACACTCATCCCCCATGGTCCCACTCCCCTGTTCCATCCAGGACATCCCCCAGCGTATCGATCGTCCGCTTCAGGCGACGGATCACCCGCGAACGCGCGATATAGACCGCGTTCAGACTCAACGACAGATCGCCCGCCACCCGCTCCGCCGGCTCGCCAACCACCGCCGTCCGCCAAAAGGCGTCCCAGGTCACGGCCTTGAACTCCGGGCGGATCCGGGCGGCCGCCCAGCGCACCAACTGCTCCCGATGCTCCCGCTGCCAGTCCTCCTCCGAACCCTCCTCCGGTGGACGTCCTTCCAGCCGGGCCAGCGTCGTCTCACCGGCCAGCCGCGGCCGCCGCGCCTGGGCCGAGAGGAAGTTGTTCAGCTTGCTGCGAACCACCGTGTACAGCCACTGCCGGAACCGGCTTCGTTCCGGATCGTACTCGAACCGCGGCAACGCCCCCGCCAGCGCCCGCAACACGTCCTGCGTCACATCCGCCGCGTCCGCCTCCCGAAGCCCTCGACGCCGGCAGAATCCATAGATCGCGGGCGTGTAGATCTCCACAAACCCGGCCCAAGCCTCCTGGTCCTTCCCGTCCCGGAGGCGCAACAGCAACGAACGCCGGGTCGGCACATCTCTGACCATGAGCGCTGGCATAAATCAACCGCCCGGCGATGGCAAGTTCCAGACGTACCCGTACCCGCCCCGGCGGTGCATCCCGGTGTTGTGAGTGAGGAGTCAGCGAATCGGAGGGACGAGCTCTGCGAGTCCTCAACCCAACGCTCCACACCGTTGCAGCCCCGTGGAACCCGGCCCTCCGAGGCGACGCTTCGCGCGCTTCGGATCGAAGGGGCGGGTACCGATGGGGGCCGGGCGGGGTGTTCGTGCGCCCGGCCCGCGGGTGAAATGTCAAATTCAGAGATCTGACCCCGAGGATTCACGGGCGGCGGCGAAGTGGCGATCGGCGAGGCGTTGCCATTCGGCCGCCATGGCCTCGACACGGTCGGGGTGGCGGGTTGCGAGATTGCGGGTCTCGGATCGGTCGGCGCGGAGGTCGTAGAGTTCCCACGGTTCGTCGCGGGCGGCGACGATCTTCCAGTCGCCGACCCGGAGCGCGCGGTGGCCCTCATGCAGCCACCACAGCGGGTCGCGGGCCAGTATGACATCGCGGCGGAAGGCCGGAACGAGGCTTTGGCCCGGGGGCAGGAGCCCCGCCTCAGCAGCACGTTCGGATGGCCAGGTTCCCCCCGCCAGTTCCATGAGGGTGGGCGGGATGTCGATGACATGGCCTGGGCTGCGACGGAACCGATTGCGGGCACGGATGCCGTCGGGCCAGTGGACGATCAGGGGCGTGGCAATGCCGCCTTCGTGGGCCCAGATCTTGTGCCGACGGAACGGGGTGTTGGCGGCGCTGGACCATCCGGGGCCGAGACATAGGTACGACGCGGCCGAACCGGGCGCGGCCGCAGGATCGTGTCCGTCCCCTCGGACCATGATCTCGGCGCTGGCGCCGTTGTCCGAGAGGAAGAGGATCAGGGTGTTGTTCCAGGCGCCCATGGTGCGGAGTTGATCGAGGACGCGGCCGATTTCGCGATCCATGCGATCGATCATGGCGGCATGAATGGCCATCTTGGTCGCCTGGAAGGAGCGCTGGACGGCGTCGAGATCGATCCAGGGAACGGGGCGGTTGACCTCGCCGGCACCGAGCTGGATCAGGGCATCGGGAAAGTGGTAGGGCGGGCCGACGTTCGGTTCGAGTGACGAGAGGGGATGGCGACCCAGTCCGAGGCTGCGGCCGCGACGCCATCGTTCCTCGCGGATGACATCCCAACCCACCTGGTACCGGTGGATATAGGGCGCGATGTCTTCGGCCGGGGCGTGGAGAGGAAAGTGCGGGGAGGTGAAGCACAGGTACTGAAAGAAGGGGCGGTCCGGATGTTCGCGGGCGTGTTCCTGAAGATGGCGGACGGCGTGGTCCGCAATGGCGGTGGTCACCAGGAATCCGGTGTCCGGTTCGATGGGCGGCAGGCGCTGATCGTCGGCGAAGTGGTGGCGGGGATGGAAGAAGCGGTCGTGGTCCTCGACGCTGTAGGACCGGTCGAACCCGCCTTGGAGTCGCGGCCCGTCAATGTGCCATTTGCCCGAGTGATAGGAACGGTAGCCGAGGGGACGCAGCAACTGGGGAAGGAGTGGAGCCCAGTCCGGGCGACGTCCCTGACCGCCCCCTGGGATGCCGGGGACGGCGTCGCGACGGATCTGCTGCGGATAATAGCCGGTCAGGAGGGCGGCGCGGGTCGGCCAGCAGCGTCCGGAATTGTAGAACTGGGTGAAGCGGAGTCCGTGCCGGGCCAGTCCGTCGAGGTGGGGCGTGGCGATCTCGCCACCGTAGCAACCGAGATCGCTCCAGCCCAGGTCGTCAGCGAGTATGACGACGACGTTGGGCGGCGGGGCGCCAGGTATTGGTGCTCCGGTGGCCGTGGCTCCCACGAGGAGGAACAACATCAGCACGGCCATCGGCAGGCGACGAGACGCCCTGAGACGGCAAGGCGGGGGAGCGTGAGGGGGTACGATCATCTTCGGGCGCGATGATTGTGATAGGGCCCAACAATTTCCGAGAGGCGGGTCTGGGGCCCATGACGACGTGGTAGGGCGCTCATGGTTCTGCCGATGTTTCGGGTGAACCCTCGATGGGCCTGCTCCCGGGATGCAAGCCGCGAGGCCGTTGCGACGAAGCCGATACGCCGATCCAGGGCCATGACCATGATATAAAAAGGCAGGCCTATTGCTGTTGACGCCACTTGCTTCAGTCCCCCATCTGGCGCTCCCAAGAGCCCCAGCCGACCGCGGCGGATGGCCGGGTTGGCTGGGTTGGCTGGGTTGCCGACCCGTCAAGAGTAACCAGCCAGGCTATTTAATTACCTTACCGGTGGTGATCTGGTTGCGGATCGTCAACAAGATATGCCAGGCCTGTTATATGCGATTTGGTCAATTGCATTATGCCTGTCTTATTGTCGAGACCGCTTGACTCGATGGGGTCGCGCGCTTCGCGGCACCCTCTCCGTGCTGGCGGCACGACCCGTCCCGAACCCTCCTGTCCCAGGGGCCATCAACCCTTCTCACGCCGGAACACGCGCCAAGGATTCGGGGATTCGGCTTGGACTGGCGGGGGGGGGTCCGTACCCTGCGTCCCCTCGCGGGCCGGGTTCTCCGAGGCGGGGGACGATCGCCGGCGGACTGAGGGCCGGCCCGGAGGATCCGTCCACGTATGGCTGAACGCATTCTGGTACTGGGAAGCAACTCCTTTTCAGGGGCGAGTTTTGTGGCGCACGCGCTGGGGGCGGGGGCGGCGGTTGTGGGGGTGAGCCGTTCGCCGGAGCCGCACCCGGCGTTTTTGCCGTACCGTTGGGGGAAGGAAGGGGGGGCGGTGGAGCGGTTCGAGTTCGAAGCGCTGGATCTGAATCGGGACACGGACCGGATCGTGGAACGGATCGAGGGGTTCCGGCCGGACTACGTGGTCAACTTCGCGGCGCAGAGCATGGTGGCGGAGAGCTGGCTGCAACCGGAGGACTGGTACCGGACAAACATCCTGGCAAACGTGCGGTTGCACGAACGGATCCGGAGGTTCGGGTTCATCCGGCGCTATGTGCACGTCTCGACGCCGGAGGTGTACGGGAGTTGCGCGGGGAACGTGACGGAGGACGCTCCGATGAATCCGAGCACGCCGTACGCGGCTTCGCGGGCGGGGTGCGATCTGCATTTGATGACGTTCTTCCGGAATTACGGGTTCCCGGTGGTGTTCACGCGGGCGGCGAACGTGTTCGGGCCGGGCCAGCAATTGTACCGGATTGTGCCACGGACGATCCTCTATATCCGCCTGGGGCGCCGGTTGCAGTTGCATGGAGGCGGGCATTCGGTGCGGTCGTTCATTCATATCCGGGATGTATCGGAAGGGACGTTGCGGGTGGCGCGGGAGGGGCGGCCAGGGGAGGTGTACCATTTGTCCACACGGGTGACGCATTCGATCCGGCAGGTGGTCGAGACGGTGTGCCGGAAGATGGGGGTGGCGTTCGACGAGGTGGTGGACGTGGTGGGGGATCGTCCGGGGAAGGATGCGGCGTACCTGCTGGACAGCGGCAAGGCGCGGACGACGCTGGGTTGGGAGGACACGATTTCCTTCGAGACCGGGGTGGACGAGACGATCGCCTGGGTGGACCGGCACCTGGACGCCCTGCGAGGGCAACCGCTGGAGTACCAGCACAAGCCGTAGGCCCCTTTTCATGATGGCAAAGCACGTATTGGTCACCGGCGGATTCGGGTATGTCGGGAGCCGACTGACGCCGCATCTGCTTCAACTGGGATACCGGGTGCGGGTCCTGGACCTGATGCTGTACACAAGGGCCGGGCTGGAGGCGCTCGAACGGGATGGGTCCTACCCGGAATGGCGCGAGCGGTTCGAACTTGTCGAGGGGGATCTGCGGGATCCGGACGCGGTCGATCGGGCGCTGGCGGGGGTGGATGCGGTGATCCACCTGGGGGCGATCTCGAACGACCCGACGGGGGATGTGGACGAGGTGCTGACGCGGCAGGTGAACTTCGACGCGGTGGGGATGCTGCTGGCGCGGGCGCGGGCGGCGGGGGTGCAGCGGTTCATCAATGGGTCTTCGAGCAGCGTGTTCGGGATCAAGGATGTGCCCGATGTGACCGAGGAACTCGAGCCGGAGCCGCTGACTTTCTATTCCAGGTACAAGATGCTCTCGGAGTGGCTGGTGGTGGCGGCGTCCTCGCCGGACTTCTGCGCCGTGAACGTCCGGCCGGCGACGATCTGCGGGTATTCACCGCGGCAACGGTTCGACCTGACGGTGAACAAGCTGACGGCGGACGCCGTGCGCAAGCGGGTGATCACGGTCCATGGGGGGGAGCAGCGACGTCCGAACGTGGGCATGACCGACGCGATCCGGCTCTATGGCGAGCTGTTGGAGATCGAGGCGGCGCGGATCAACGGGCGGACGTTCAATTTCGGGTTCGAGAACCTGAAAGTGATCGAGATTGCGCGAACGATTCAGGCGGAGCTGGCGGACCTCCATGTCGAGATCCGGGTGACCGACACGCTGGACAAGCGGGACTACCACATCTCGTCGGCGAAGATCCGGGACGTGCTGGGGTACCGGCCGGTGAGTTCGATCCGGGAGGAGGTCGGGCAACTGAGGCGGGTGCTCGAGGGAGGGGCTTTTCCGGACGTGGACGCGCCGGAACACTACAACATGAAGTTCATGAAGATGACCCGGAGTGCCGCCGCGTACCGGTATTTTGCCCGGTAGGGACGGGGCGCGGAAGGTTGCGACGATATGGATGCGGACGCGGTGGCACCGGGCAAGTGGATCCCGTTCGAGGCGGTTCCGGAGCGGATGGCGGCGCTGCGGGCGGCGGGGCGGCGGGTGGTGCAGTCGCACGGAATCTTCGACCTGATCCATCCCGGGCATGTGACGCATCTGGAGGGGGCGCGGGCGATGGGCGATGTGCTGGTGGTAAGCGTCACGGCGGACGCCCATGTGCAGAAGGGGCCGGGGAGGCCGTATTTCGACGAGCGCCTGCGGTTGGGGAGCCTGGCGGCGCTGTCGTGTGTCGATCACGTGGTGCTGTCGCCGTTTCCGAGCGCGGTGCCGGCGATCGAGGCGATCCGGCCGGACATCTACTGCAAGGGGAAGGAATACGAGGATGCGGAGCACGACGATTCCGGGGCGTTGCAGGAGGAGATGCGGGCGGTGGAGCGGTGCGGGGGCGAGGTGCGCTTCACGGGTGGGATCAAGGCGGGCTCGACGCGGCTGCTGAACCATTATTTCGAGCATCTGGGGGCCCCGGTGCGGGCGTTCTGCCGGGGGCTGGCAACGCGGTACACGCGCAAGACGCTGGGGGAGGCGGTCGAGAGCCTGGCCGGCCTGCGGGTGCTGGTGGTGGGCGAGACCATTTTTGACCGGTACGCGCAAGTGCGGGTGCAGGGATTGACCTCGAAGAGCCGGGTGATGTCGGGGCGATTTCTGGGGAGCGAGACGCACGGCGGGGGGGCGCTGGCGGCGTTCCGGCACGTCCGGCAGTTCACCTCGAAGGTCCGGTTTCTGAGCGTGGTGGGGACGGAGCCGTGGGTGGAGGGCGCGTTGCGAGGTCTGGTGGGGACGGGCGAGGACCTGGTGGTGCGGGATCCCGGGTACACGACGATTGTGAAGGAGCGGTTCGTGGAACCCCGGGGTGAGGGGGAGGAGGTGAGCAAGCTGTTTGCGGTGAACTACCTTGATCCCGAGCCGCCGGCCGAGGCGGTGCTGGAACGGTTTGAAGCGGGGTTTCGCGAGGCGTGCGGGAATTGCGACGCGGTCCTGCTGCTTGATTTCGGGCACGGTCTGATGACGGAGCGGTTGCGCCGGATGGTGGAGGAGCGGGCGCCGCTGCTGGTGTTGAACTGCCAGACCAACAGCAGCAATCACGGGTTCAATGTGCTGCCGCGACAGTACCGGCGGGCGGATGTCTTTGCGCTGGACGAGCAGGAGTTGCTGCTGGCGGCGGGGCAACGGCGGGTGGATTTCCAGCAGGAACTCCGGGGTTTGAAGGAGCGGTTGGGTGCCCGGTATGCGTGGCTGACGCGCGGGCCGGTGGAGACGCTGGGGTTGCGCGACGGGGAGGAGGGTTGTGTGTGTCCGCCGCTGGAGACGGATGTGGTGGATCCGGTGGGGGCGGGGGATGCGTTCTTCTCGGTGGCGGGACTGGCGGCGGCGCGTGGGCTGCCGCTGGATCTGGCGACCTTTCTCGGTCAGCTCGCGGGGGCGCAGGCGGTGCGGATTCCGGGGAATGCCCATCCGATTTCGAAACCGGTGCTGGTCCGGGGAGGCATGTCGTTGTTGGATTGCTGAACGCGGACCGCGCAACGCATGAAGACCGTCGCCGCCATTCTTGTGGAGCAACGCCAGCCTCTCGTGGTGGATGAGGTGGAGGTGCCGGCGCCTGGCTTCGGGCAGGTGCTGGTGGACATCCAGGTCAGCCGGATTTGCGGTTCCCAACTGGGGGAGATCGACGGGGTGAAGGGGCCGGACCGGTATTTGCCTCATCTCCTGGGGCATGAGGGGGGCGGCGTGGTGCTGGAGACGGGGCCGGAGGTGCGTCAGGTGCGGGCGGGCGACCGGGTGGTGTTGCACTGGCGCCCGGGGCGGGGCATCGAGGCGCGGGGGTCGGTTTATGGGTGGCGGGGCAAGGCGGTGAACGCGGGGCCGATCACGACGTTTCAGCGGCTGGCGGTGGTGTCGGAGAACCGGCTGACGGGGGTGCCGCCGGACACGGATTTCGAGGTGTGCGCCCTGTTGGCGGACACGTTGACCACGGGATTCGGGGTGATTCACAACGACGCCCGGGTGCGCCTGGGGGAATCGGTGGTGGTGGTGGGGTGCGGCGGCATCGGGCTGGGTATCGTGCTCGGGGCCGGACTGGCCGGCGCCCATCCGGTGATTGCGGTGGATCTGCACGATCCCAAGCTGGAGATGGCGCGTCGGTACGGGGCAACGCACACGGTGCATGCCGGGCGGGAGGACCTGGGGGCGGCGGTGCGGGGGATTCTGGACGGCGCGGCGGCGGATGTGGTGGTGGACGGGACGGGGCAGCCGTCGGTGCTGGAGCAGGCCATGGGATTGCTGGGCCCGCGGGGGCGCTGTGTGGGGGTGGGGGTGATGGCGCATGACCGGCGGATGACATTGAACACCCTGCCGCTGCATTTCGGCCAGCGGCTGACGGGCTCGCACGGGGGGGACAGCCAGCCGGCGGAGGACATCCCGCGGTACCTGAGGATGATGCGCGGTGGACGGTTTGATCCGCGTGCCATGGTCACGGATCGGGGGCCGATCGGGGAGGTCAATGAGTTGATCGGCCGGATGCGGGCGGGCGAGGTGGTGCATGGCCTGATCGATTTTCGAACCTCATGACGGACCTGCAACGCGAGGAGGCGGCGCCGGTGGCGGCCGCGATGACGATGGAGGAACTGGCGCGGCTGGCGCGCGAGGTGCGGGGTGACGTGGTGGCCATGTCGCACCGGGCGGGGACGCCGCATCTGGGTTCGGCGTTGTCGTGTGTGGACATCCTGGTGGGGTTGTACGGGAGGGTGCTGCGGATCGATCCGGCGCGTCCCACCGATCCGGCGCGGGACCGGTTCATTTTGAGCAAGGGGCATGCGGCGATGGCGCTGTATGCGGTGCTGGCGCGGCGGGGTTTCTTTCCGACCGGATGGCTGGAGACCTTTGCGGGGGAGGGGGCGCCGCTGGCGGAGCAACCGGCGCCGGGATGCGCGCCCGGGGTGGAACTGGCGACGGGTTCGCTGGGGCACGGGTTGCCGGTGGGGCTGGGGATGGCGCTGGCCAACCGGCTGAGCGGCCGGCCGGGGCGGGTGTTCGTGTGCCTGAGCGACGGGGAGTGCAACGAGGGGACGGTGTGGGAGGCGGCGCTGTTCGCGCCGGCGCAGGGACTGGACCGGCTGGCGGTGGTGATTGATTACAACAAGTGGCAGGCGACCGGCCGGAGCAATGAAGTGATGGCGCTGGCGGATTTGCGGGCCAAGTGGGAGGCGTTCGGCTGGAGGGCCCGGGATGTGGACGGCCACGATCTGAAGGCGCTGGTCGGGGCGTTGGGGGAGGTGCCGGATGGGAGCGGACGTCCGGTGGCGGTGGTGGCGCACACGGTCAAGGGCAAGGGCGTGTCGTTCATGGAGGACGACAACAACTGGCACTACCGGATTCCGAAGTCCGGGGAGGTGGCGGAGGCGCGGCGGCAGTTGGGATTGGCGGATTGAAAGGAACGGGAATGCGCAACGCCTTTGCCCAGGAGATCACGCGGCTGGCGCTCGAGGATGAGCGGGTGGTGCTGTTGAGCGGCGACATCGGGAACCGGCTGTTCGACGAGATGAAGGCGCGGTGTCCGGGCCGGTTTTTCAATTGCGGTGTGGCCGAGGCCAACATGATCGGGATGGCGGCCGGGATGGCGTTGAGCGGATTGCGCCCTGTCTGCTACACCATTGCGCCGTTTCTCACCTACCGGTGCCTCGAACAGATCCGGGTGGACCTCTGCTACCACCATGCGCCGGTGGTGCTTGTCGGAACAGGGTCGGGGTTGTCGTATGCGTCGCTGGGGGCGACCCATCATTCCTGCGAGGAGATGGGGATGCTGCGGTTGCTGCCGGAACTCGCGGTGGTGGCGCCGGGGGATCCGTGGGAGGTGCGGGCGGGATTGGAGGCGGCGTTGCGTCACCCCGGTCCCGTGTATCTGCGCATCGGGAAGAAGGGGGAACCGGCGGTCCATGCGGCACGGCCGGGGTTCGAGATCGGGCGGGCGATCCGGTTGCGCGAAGGGGCGGAGGTCATGGTGCTGGCGGCGGGGACGATTCTGCCGTTGGCGGTGGAGGTGACCGGGCGTCTGGCGGAAGAGGGAGTGGACGCCGGCGTGGCGAGTTTCCACACGGTGAAGCCCCTGGATGAGGATCTGCTGAGGGAGGTGTTTGGGCGGGTGCGGGTGGTGGCGACCATCGAAGAGCACAGTGTGCTGGGCGGCTTGGGAGGAGCGGTGTCGGAGTGGCTGGCGGACCGCGGCGGGGTCGGGATCCGGGCACGCCTGTTGCGGTTTGGGACAGCGGATGCGTTTCTGCACCGGACCTGTGAGCAGGAGGGGGCGCGGGAGCATTTTGGGCTGACGATCCCGGCGATCACGACGGCCATCCGGGCCGCGCTGGAAGGGGTAACGCGATGAGACTGGAGTGCGGGGCGATGCGGGGGTTGCGGCAAATCGACGGATTCGGCGTGCCTATGCACGAAGTTGAGGGCGTTTTTGGGCTGGGTGGGTTTCCGGCGGCGGGGGCGGGCGGCAGGTGCATCCCCAAGTTGTCGGTAACGAGCCAGCGAATCGGAGGGACGAGCTCCGCGAGTCCTCAACCCAACGCTCCACACCGTTGCGGCCTCGTGGAACTCGGCCCTCCGAAGCGCCGCTTGGCGGAGTTCGCACCTCTACCCACAATTCCGGGAAGCACGGGCGGGCGGAGGCGGGCAGGATTTCGCGTGTAGCCCATGGGGGTTGGTCGATAGGCTGGGACTTCCATGGATTCGGAACGCTGGGATGAACGGCTGGAGCGGTGGATCGCGGTGTTGGTGGGGGCGGCGATCGGATTGGCCGTCCTCGCGTTTGGCGGGGTGCGGATCGGGGAGTTCCTTTGGATCGAGGGGTTGATGGCGCTGGCCCTGTTGTTGTGGGGCGTGCGGATCTGGACGGTGCGCGACCATCGTCTGCTTTGGCCTCCGGTGTGCTGGGGGGTGTTGGGATTCGGGCTGTGGGCGGTGTGGCGGACGGCGGTGGCGGATGTGGCATACGTGGCATGGGGAGAGGGCATGCGCATTGCGACCTACACGGCCCTCTACTTCGTGGCGGTGAACAATTTGAACCGGCAGAGTGTCGCGCAGGGTCTGGCGTGGTTCCTGGCGGGGTTGGCGACGCTGCTTTGCTTTTACGGGGCGTGGCAGTTCGCGACCGGGGCCAACGCGGTGTGGGGATTCGAACGCAGTGCGGACTACGTCCGGAGGGCCAGCGGGACATACATGAACCCGAATCATTTCGCCGGGTTACTTGCCCTTCTGCTGCCGGTGGCGATCGGGACGGTGATTGCGGGGCGGATGAAGCCGGTGGGGCGGGTTTTGCTGGGGTACGCGGCGCTGGCGATGATGGCGGGGCTGGCGCTGAGCCTTTCGAGGGGCGGATGGGCGGCGGCGTCGGTCGGGGTGGGGCTGGTGTTGTTGGCGCTGTCACGGCATCGGGATTACCGGCGGGCCGCCGTGGTGAGCGTTGCGGTGATCGTGGTGGGAATTGGAGCGGTGGCGATGCGCAGCCACTGGATTCAGGGGCGGGTGGCGCAGTCTCAGGATCTGGAACCGACGGCACGGAACTCCCGTCCGCACATCTGGCGGGCAGCCGTGGGGATGTGGCAGGACCATCCCTGGTTTGGGGTGGGGCCGGCGCATTTCTCGGAGCGATTCAAGGCGTACCGGACGCGATGGGTGCATGGGGAGCCGGAGCGGGCGCACAACGATTACCTGGATGCCTTGGCGGACTGGGGGGTGCTTGGGGTGACGGTCTTGGCGGTGCCGCTGGTATTGCTGGGATACGGAGTGGTGCGGACCCTGCGGCAGGTGCGGCGGGATCCCGGGGATCTCGAGGTGAAGCGCAGCGGGCGGTACGCGTTTGTCCTGGGCGCGAGCGGCGGTTTGGCAGCCCTGGCCGCGCACAGTCTGGCCGACTTCAACTGGCATATCCCCGCCAACGCGATGGTGGCGGTGCTATGGATGGGGTTGTTGACGGGGTACTTCCGGTACGCGACAGACGACTGGTGGGTCTCGTCGCGGTGGCCGTGGCGATGGGCGGTGTCCCTGGGGCTGATTTTGCCGCTGACCGGGTTGCTGGGTTGGGATCTGGTGCAACGGGGGCGGGAGACGCGGCATTTGGAGAGGGCCCAGCGGGCGATTCCGGCATCGGATGGGCAGGTGGCCGACTTGGAGGCGGCCTGGCGGATCGACTCCAGGAATGCGTGGACCGCGTATCGATTGGCGGAGGCGTACCGATTGCGGAGCTTTACGGGGGAAGGGGAGTTCCGGCAGTGGGGGCAGCGGGCGCTGGAGTGGTTCGAAGTGGCGGCGCGGTTGAATCCGTTCGAGCCGGTCTTTCGGCACCGGGCCGGGATGTGCCTGGACTGGCTGGGAGAGCCGGACCGTGCTGCGGGGTATTACCAGGCGGCCCGGGAGCTGGATCCGGAAGGGAGGATCACGAGCTTCTACATGGGCTGGCACGAGATGCAGAAGGGCAATCTGGCGGAGGCCAGGCGGTGGTTCACCCTTTCGACGGAACAGGGATGGCCACCGTACGAGCCGGCGATGGACTACCTTCGTGTGCTGGACGAGCGGGAGGCGGTCCTCATGCGACGGGGGATGGAGCCGGGCGCAGGCCGGTGACGAAGTTTCGGATCAGCGAGATTTCCTCTTCGCCGGCGATGGTGTGTTCCTTGGGGAACTCATGCCAGGCCACGCGAATGCCCGCTTCCTGGAGTTGTCGCATCTGACGCCGGACGGGTTCGATGGGCAGGAGGGGGTCGGCGGTTCCATGGGTGAGGAGGAAGCGTTGGGATGGAGCGGCGGGGGAGCGGCGTTGGAGGAGACGTTCGGGTTCGTGGACATAGCCGCTGATGCCGACGGCCCCGGCGAGGGTCCTTGGGTAGCGGAGGGCCACCTCGATGGTCATGAGGCAGCCTTGGGAGAACCCGAAGAGGATGGTTTGGTCCGGTGGGAAGCCCTGCCGCTCGGAGTCTTCAAGAAGTTCGAAGAGGAGCCGGGCGCTACGTTCGACTCCCGGACCGGGATCGCCGGCGAAGTCGTACCACGAGTAGCCGCCGAAATAGTGGTCTGGGGCGTTGACCAGTCGGTAATGGAGCCAAGGGAGGGCCAAGGCATCGGGCAGCCATCGATAGCCGGCTAGGCTGTCTCCGAGGCCATGGAGCACGATCATGAGCCAGCGGGAATCCTTGTCCGTGGCTGGGATCGGGAGCGAATCGAGCATGGGAAGAGAGTGGCAAAGGGGTGTACGGGACGGCAACCCTGCGGGGGACAGGGGGAAAACCCCTGCGCGAGCGAGAGCCCGGATGGTGCCGACGGAGGGGATCGAACCCACACACCCTTGCGGGTACCAGATTTTGAGTCTAGCGCGTCTGCCAATTCCGCCACGTCGGCAATCTCCACCCGGGGCCGCGGAAGAGGTGAAAGGGTGCACGAAGGAATGGGATGCCGGCAAGAAAAAGCCCGTCTCCGCAGGGGAGACGGGCTTTGAGGGATTCGGAAGGATCTTAGTTCCCGGCGGCGCCGTACCGATCGGGGTCGAAGCCAGGACGGCCGGGACCGACGGCCTTGGGCGGGAGGGTGACCTTGCTTCCGGCAATGGTCTGACCGATGGAGCCGGGGGGAATCAACCCGCTGATGACCGTACCGCCCCGAGCCACGACGGCATCGGAGGTGATTTCGAGCGCGGCGGCGTCCTGGGCGAGAGTGGTCGCGGAGAACACGCTGGGATGAGCAAAGGCCACTTCCTGAGCGAGCGAGGAAGACGAGGTGGTCGTCAACCGGGAGCAGACCGCGAGGATTTCGGCGGCCCGTTCGGGGGCGGCGCTGCAGGCGGAGGCGGCGATCAAGCTGACGTTTTCAGGATTCGCCCGGGCAGCCGCGGCGGCGGCCGTGGTGGCGAGGCTGGGTTCCGCCTTGGCGATGGCAGCAACGACATGGTGGATGGCCGCAGGGTGGGTCCGGGCAACCTTGCGCATGACGATGCCGACGACAGCAGCGCGGGACTGCTGGGGAGCGGTTGAGACAATTTTGACGGCGGTGGCCGGCAATTCTGCCGCCGAGACACCGTTGAGGGCATCCACCGTCACGCGGGGGGCCGGCATTTCCTTGGCGCTGACGGTCGTCGCGCCGAGCGAGAGGGCCGCAAATACAAGAATCAAAGCGAGGTTTTTCATGTTCCGAGTTCTACACGCAGTTTTGGTTCACCACCCAGTCCGCGAGCGTAGTAATGCTCGCCGCGGAAGCTGTCAACCGGTTTTCTCGGAATGAGTTGGGATCTGAGGAATCGCATGGTGACCTCCGGGACCCCCGGAAACCCTCATGAATCCGCCGATCCGGCTTTCCTTGAAGCCGGTCCGCTTGCGCTTTCGGGGGAAGAGGCTGGCACAGGGCGCGGGGAGCGGGCAACCGTTCATGCTGAGGAAATTTCCCGGGCCGTCGGCTCGGGGGAGAGGGTGGATGCGGGTTCGGCGATGCGCTTGTGCCAGACATAGCGGAACAGCAGGGCCCGGAGCACGGCGGTGGCGGGGATGGCCAGGAGACCTCCGAGGAGGCCACCCATGAGGGTGGTGCCGACAAGAAGGGCGATGATGATGGTCACCGGGTGCAGGCCGACGCGGTCGCCGATGATCTTGGGCTGGACGATCCAGCCCTCGATGGTCTGGACGATGCAGAAGACCACGAGGACGAGGAGGGGATGCTGCCAGTCACCGAATTGCACAAAGGCGATGATGAGGGCGGAGACGCAGGTCACGATGGCGCCGAGGAAGGGCACGATGGTGAGGACGGTGGCGACGAGGCCAAGGAGGAGGGCGTAGGGGAGGCCGATGATGAGAAAGCCGATGGTGTACATGACGCCGTCGCAAATGGCGACGAGCACCTGGCCTCGGAAGAATACGATGAGGGCGTCGTTGATGTTGCGGAGGAGCCAGACGATCTCGTCTTTGAACTGCGAATCCGCGAGGGGAACGTACCGGGTCCACTGCCGTTCGATGCTGCTTTTTTCGAGGAGGAAGAAGAACGTGTAGATGGGGATGAGGGCGAGGCCAACGAGAACGCCGATCCAGGAGGCGACCTTTCCGAGCTGGCCGATGAGCCAGCGTCCGACATCGGGGAGGATGGTGGCGAGCCAGCCGCCGGCGGTGCGGAGGGCGTTGGGGTCGAGGGCCTTGATCCACCAAGGGGGATCGGTGGCCGACGGGGCGGCGTTGTCAGAGGGAGTGCCGCCAAGGCCCAGGAGTGAAAGGAGGGGGGGGTCGTCGTTCTCGGCGGCATCCTCGGAGGGTGGGGAGTCCGGGTGGGCGGATTCGTTGGTGGAGGTGAGGGAGGCGGGGGTTGCGTTGGTGGGATCGTCGCGCCAGGGGAGGGGGAGGAGACGGAGGAGCGGGGTGGGAGGTTTGTTGATCCACTTCTCCATTTTCGCCTGGGCTCGGCCGACATAGCCGGGGATTTGGCGGGCGAGGTCGCGCGCTTCGACGACGACGCGGGGGACGATGCTGGCGGCGACGCCAAGGAAGGCGATGACGGCGACGCTGAAGACGAGGAGAATGGCGCGGAGGCGGGGGATCCCCTTGCGGATGAACCATTCGACGACGGGATCGAGGATGAAGGCGACAATGCCGGCGACGGCGATGGGCCAGAGGACGGGAGAAAGGACAACGAGGGCGCGTCCGAGGCCCCAGAGCACGGCACCGACGATGGCGACGGTGAGGGTCACCGCCAGCATGGTGATGGCGAACCAGATGAGCTGGCCCTGACGGGGGGTGGGGGCGGGGAAGTTCACGGCTGGTCCCGCTGGCCCAGGCGGCGGGATTTGTCGGCTGCGGCGCGGACGGCGTTGATGAGGCCGGCACGGAGCCCGGCACGTTCAAGTTCGTGGAGGCCTTCGATGGTGGTGCCGCCAGGGCTGGCCACCTGATCCTTGAGGGCACCCGGATGGAGGCCGGTTTCGAGGACCATCCGGGCGGCGCCGAGGAGGGTTTGGGCGGCAAGGCGGGTGGCGACGTCCCGGGGGAGGCCGGCGGCGACGCCGCCGTCGCTGAGGGCCTCGATCATGAGGTAGCCATAGGCCGGGCCGCTGCCGCTGAGGCCGGTGACGGCATCGAGAAGGGGTTCGGGGAGGGGAAATGCGATTCCGACGGCGTCGAAGAGACGCTGGATCCAGTGGGCATCCTCGGGGGAGCATTGGGCGCCCAGCGAGTAGGCGGTGGCGGAGGCGCCCAGGAGGGCCGGGGTATTGGGCATGACGCGGGCGACCCGGACGCCGGGGGGGACGGAGGCTTCGAGTTGGGCGAGGGGGATGCCGGCAGCGATGGAGACGACGAGGTGGCTTGGGGAAAGGGAGGGCCGGAGTTCACGGAGGAGTTGGGCGACCTGGGTGGGTTTGACGGCGACGAGGAGTGTGGAGGCCCGGGCGATTTCGAAGTTGTCGGCGGTGGTGGTGGCGCCTGTGGTGCGAGCGAACTGGTCGCGGGCGGCAGGTTCGAGATCGCTGGCGTGGAGGTTTTCGACGCGGACGAGCTGGGCACGGAGGAAGCCCAGGGCGAGGGCGGTGGCCATGCGGCCGGCGCCGAGGAAGCCGATGGATGGGGATTCGGCCATGATGCGGGGTTGGTGTAGCAACGGGCGTGGTGGGGCGGAAGCGCAAAGGCGTGGTGGGGCAACGGGGCGATGGGGATCAGAGTGGTTTGAGTTTGCGGCCCTTGGGGGTGTCCTCGATGGTCCAACCACGGGAGCGGAGTTCCTCGCGAAGGGCATCGGCCCGGGCGAAGTCGCGAGCGCGCCGGGCAGTTTCGCGGGCGTCGGCCAGGGCTTGGATTTCCTGGGGGGCATCGGCTTCGGGCGGGGGTTGGAGGCCGAAGGTATTCGCGACATGGCGCCACGCGGCGAGGGCAGCGGCGGCGGACTTGGGGGGCAGCTGCCGAGCGGCCATCAACCGGTTGACGTGGCGGATCCAGTCGAAGACAGCGGCCCAGGCCGCGGAAACATTGAGGTCGTCGTCGAGGGCGGATCGGAAGGGTTCGAGGAGGTCGGGATCGGGCGGGGCGGTGTGGCTGGCGGCTCGTTCGGTAAGTTTGGCGAGGCATTCGTCGATCCGGCCGAGGGCGGCCCGGGCACCGGTGAGGCCATCGAGGGTAAAGTTGAAGGATTCGCGGTAATGGGCGGTGAGGAGGAGATAGCGGACTTCGCGGCCGGAAAAGCCCCGGGCAAGGAGGTCGCGAAGGGTGAAGTAGTTGCCGAGGGATTTGCTCATCTTCCTGCCCTCCACAAGGAGGAAGGCGCCGTGGACCCAGTGTTTCACGAAGCATTCCCCGGAATTGTGCCAGGCGGCCCCCTCGCTTTGGGCGATCTCGTCCTCGTGGTGGGGGAAGACCAGGTCCTCGCCACCGAGGTGGAGATCGAAGCTGGGGCCGAGGAGTTTCATGCTCATGGCGCTGCACTCGATGTGCCATCCGGGACGTCCTTCGCCCCAGGGACTGGGCCAGTAGACCTGCCCATCGTCGGGAACGCGGGCCTTCCAGAGGGCGAAGTCGGAGACCGATTCCTTGGCGTATTCGTCGGAGCGGACGCGATCGCCGGGGCGAAGTTGGTCGAGGTTGAGGGGGAGGAGTTGGCCGTAGCGATGGCCGCAGGAGGTGTAGTGGGCGATGCTGAAATAGACGGAGCCGTCGGGGGCGCGGTAGGCGAGGCCTCGTTCCATGAGGCGGGAGATGAGGGCGATGATGTCGGGGATGTGTTCGGTGGCGCGTGGGGAGTGGTGTGGGGGGAGGCAGTTGAGGGCGTGGTGGTCCTCGAAGAAGGCCCTCTCCAGAGGACGGGTGAAGTCGGCGAGGGGAAGGCCTGATTCGCGGACGCGACGGATGATCTTGTCCTCCACGTCGGTGACGTTCATGACGTGGTTGACCTGCCAGTCGGAGGCTTCGAGGTGGCGTCGCAGGAGGTCGGCGAGGACGAAGGTGCGGAAATTGCCGATGTGGGCGTAATCGTGGACGGTTGGTCCGCAGCAGTACATCCGGACGCGGCGTTGGGAGGGGTCCCAAGGGGCGAAGGGTTCGATGCGTCTGGAGAGGGTATTGAAGAGTTGAAGGGCCATGGCGGCGTGAGTTGGAGGCTGCCGCAATGGCGGGAGGGAGGGCAACGCGGGAGGCTCGAATCCTTGGCGAGCATCAAAGACACGCACTTACGGATGACTATCTTGTTGATGTATCATCAGCCCATGTATGCTGTTTGGCTCACGCCCGCGGATCGCCAGCATGAGCCTGCGACGCCTTCGCTCACGGAGATCGGGTTGGCAGACTTTGTGGATGGATCCTGCTCAAGAACGGCCTCTGCCGGCGCTTCGACTGCTGGCGGAAACTCGATTGGATCCAGGTATTGGCTCCGCGCACCCGCAACGCCTTCAGCCTTGTGCCTCAGGCGCAGTCCATCCGATAGAGCATCTCCTGCGACTTGCGGATATTATCGGTGAATGAGCTTCACGTGCGGCACCTTACCCCACCGCATCCACTCGAAGATCCCGCAGCACGCTAAGTCCCGGGATGGGGGCGCCTCGAATGATCCGCGCGCCGCTCTTGCGT